>JBGSHQ010000169.1:0-3059 GCA_041752095.1 Bdellovibrionia bacterium | reverse complement strand
TTGGATTATCGGTCACGTCCACGCGGGTGCTCTCGGATGGAATGGCTTCATCGCGTTTGGGATGGTTTACTTCCTCGTTCCGAAACTCTGGGGAGTGACGATCTATCGTCGTGAGTGGATTAATACCCACTTCTGGTTAGCTACGATCGGTATCGTTCTTTATGTCATCTCCATGTATGTCGCGGGTATCACCCAAGGCATGATGTGGATGGCAGTCGATTCTGCGTCAGGTAAGCTTGCTTATCCTGATTTCGTAGAAACGGTTCTTCGGATCGTACCGATGTATCACGTTCGCGCACTCGGCGGAGCACTTTATCTCGTAGGTTTCTGCGTGATGGCGGTGAATATCTGGAAAACGATTTCGTCCGCAGCCACTCGGCCTGCTGATGAATCGGCTCAGGTTCCTGCTGTATTTAAAGTCGATGGAACTTGGTTTAAGGGCCAGGCGCCACACCGGATTTTAGAGGGAATGCCGATCATCCTAATGAGCCTTGCATTTTTCGGAGTGCTCATTGGATCCGTCGTCGAGTTAGTACCTCTTCTCTCTGGAGCCGCTTATAATACCGGTGTGAACTGGCAGCCGGATGCTCTCCATAAGCCCCGTACCTATTCTGCTCTTGAGGTTGCGGGTCGGGATATTTATATCCGGGAAGGGTGCTACCTCTGTCACTCACAGATGATTCGTCAGCTGCCTTTCGATGTGCTTCGTTACGGAGCGGCTTCGAAAGCGGAAGAATCAATGTGGGATCACCCATTTCAGTGGGGATCGAAACGAACGGGACCTGATCTCGCTCGTTTGGGTAAGAAGTATCCAGCGTTCTGGCACTATCGGCACATGCTCCAGCCACGGGATGTGGTTCAGCAGTCGATCATGCCGGCATATCCTTGGATCGTTAAGGACAAGCTCGATCTGAAGTCGATTTCAAGAAAGCTCAGTTCGCTTCGCAAAGTAGGAGTACCCTATACTGACCGCGAAGTAGAATTTGCTGAAGACGATGCAAGAGCGCAGGCAAAACAGATCGCCGAAGTCTTAGTATCCGAAGGCGCGCCTGTCGGGACTGAAGATAAGGAAATTGTTGCGCTCATTGCGTATCTCCAGTCACTCGGTCAGATGATGCCAGAGTCTGGAAAGGTTGGAGGACTTTAATATGGCTTCGATGCTGAAAAGTTCATTAGAGCAATATCCATCCGCCTTCGCAGCTTCGTTTGTGCTGGTTGCAGTGACGGTGATGTTCTCAATGATTGGAATCTGGATTTTTAGTCGAAAATCTAAACCGATGTTTGAGCGGGCAAGTCGTTTACCTCTCGACATGACCTCGGATGAGGAGAATTAAAATGGAAAATGAAAATCAATTTAAAGTAAAAAAACCAAATCCAGATGATGAAGTTCACACTGTCGATGGGATCGTCGAGTTAAACCATCCAGCACCTTTTTGGTGGCAGACGATCTACTATATCTCGATTGTCTGGGCGATTGGTTATGGGTGGTATTATCTAGCGGGTGGCGGTCCTACTTTAAAGCAGGAGCTTCAAGCGAAACTTGAAGCGATTTCTTCTCGCGTAGTCGTTGCACAAATTTCACCTGAACAGGAGAAAAAGGATCTGCGTGATTCGTTTAAAGACACGAATCGACTCGCAGCAGGACTTGCAGTTTATAATAAGAACTGTGTTTCCTGTCATGCAGCGGACGGTGGTGGTGGGATCGGACCGAATTTAACCGATCGCCACTGGATTAATGGTGATGGCGGGATCGATATGATTCTGAAACTTGCACGGGTGGGTGTTCCTGATAAAGGAATGCCGCCGTGGGGACCAATCCTAAAGCATGACGAACTCATTAACGTCTCTGCTTTCATTCGTACGATGCGGGATAAGTCCCCTGCGAAGCCTAAAGCTCCTCAGGGAAATGCAGTCGTCTATACACAGGATATTTAGAACCAGGATATTGAGTTAGAAAGTAGAAATTATGGCGCTCGATCACAGAACCCGCTCACTGGATGACGAAGGTCATCGAAAGATGATCCACCCGACTGAGGTGAGTGGGTTCTGGCGCAAGCGCCGATCAGCGCTCCAGTTTATTCTAATTTTCTTTTTTCTCGCTCTTCCGTGGATAAAGGTAGGAGGACGACCGCTTCTTTTATTAAATATATTCGAGAGGCGTTTTTCTGTTTTCGGTGTTCTCTTTCAGGCCCACGATGTACCGCTCTTTTTCTTATTTCTCATTAGCTTCATCCTTATATTTGGCCTGATGACGACTCTATTCGGGCGGGTCTGGTGTGGTTGGGCGTGCCCGCAGACTGTTTTTATCGAAGCAGTATTTCGTCGAATCGAAGGATGGATCGAAGGGAATTCCTTTACCCGGAGAAAAAACGCTGCACTCCACTTAGAAGGTGGCCTACTGGTTCGCCGTCTTTTAAAGTGGGTAGCATTTATCAGCGTCACCCTCATTATTACCCATTCTTTTTTAGCGATATTTGTTGGTCCTGAAAAATTAGGGCAGATGGTTCTTGCGGGTCCTGATGATTCTCCCACTGCGTTTTTATTTATCATGATTTCAAGCGCGATCATTCTCTTCGATTTCGGATGGTTTAGAGAGCAGTTCTGCATCGTGATGTGTCCTTATGGTAGGATTCAGTCCGTATTTCAGGACACGAAATCTCGCACAGTAACCTACGATGCTTTACGGGGTGAGCCCCGGGGTACAGTACGTAAGGCGGATGGCGGCTGCGTCGACTGCGGTCGATGTGTCCAGGTTTGTCCGACGGGGGTCGATATCCGGAACGGGTCTTCCCAGCTCGAATGTATTTCGTGTACGGCGTGTATTGATGCTTGTGATGATGTGATGGCGAAGTTAAAGCAGCCGCTGGGTTTAATTCGTTATGCCTCGGTCGAGGAGAACGCTATTCCACTCAGTGAACGTGCGATTCGCAAAATGAAGTCGATTTGGTTTCGTGGAAGAACAATCATTTATTCGACTGCACTCCTCATCGTATTTTCAGCAATCATTTATATCGGTGAAACACGAACGATCGCGATGGTTGAGATATTTAAAAACCGGG
>JBGSHQ010000168.1:0-3559 GCA_041752095.1 Bdellovibrionia bacterium | reverse complement strand
GACCCTCGGAATCACAATCCGATGCTCTAACCAACTGAGCTATGGCCACCACAGAATGAGCGAGTGGATAGAATTAAGATAGGTAGGCATGGCTGTCAATCACTTGATTTCCGCGCTCGGCTTTGCGAGCGTTAGGGGATGAGAAAGATGCATAGCTGCTTGAAACCCCTCGGATTCTTACCCCTCGTGCTCCTAGCCCTGATTTCCCAGGCAGAAGCCGGGGTTTTCAATATACCGCGGTTCGTCGAACCGGGTAAAAATGCGGTGGGATTTGAGCCTGAGATCGTCCTAACGAACGGGGGCGGGGGAGCTGCGAACATCCGCTATACCCAGGGCCTAACTGAGCTGAGTAACCTTCACGGGATCCTTGGAACCGGTACGGGCCGGCGAAAATTTCGAATCGGCACTGCACTTACTTTCGATTTCTTCCCCGACATCGGCGATCAGCCGGGGATGGGGGTTGCAACCCAAGGAATCTATTACCGCTACGAGGGTGATCTCGGTCAGCTCGAAGCATCCGTGATTCCGTACATCCATAAAGTTTTTCACAGTGGTTCGGGCTCTCAGGTTGAACCCTATTTCGCGCTCCCATTCGGGCCATCCTTCGTGAAGGGCGAATATTTCTGGCAAACCCAGGTCGTCCTAGGCGCGATGTTTCGAAATGACGGATCGGCGTTGAATTTTATCGGTGAAGTCGGCGTGAACGTGAATAAAACGGAGAGCTATTTCTCAGGAGGAATTCTCTATCAACCGTGATCTCAGGCGGGCAGCCGCTGTAAAAACCGCGGTCGGTGCAGCCCTCTTCCTCACCGCGATTAAAATCGCGGTAGGGATGTACACCCATTCAGTCGGAGTTTTATCCGAAGGGATTCACTCAAGCCTCGACCTCGTTTCTGCACTCATCGCGTATTACACGATCCGTGAAGCAGCACGCCCCGCCGATTATGAGCATCCGTTCGGTCACGGAAAATTCGAAACCCTTTCGTCGCTCGTCGAAGCTCTGCTTCTGATTGTGGCTTCGGCTTTCATCGTGAGTGAAGCGATCGATCACGTTCGAAACCCAGTTGCGATCGAGCATACCCCGTATGCAATCGCAGTCATCGCGGTTTCACTCGTTGTTTCTTACTTCGCTTATCGCCATAACGACAGTGCCGCGCGGGCGACTGAATCATCCGCGATTCAGGTAAATGCACTCCATTTTCTCGCAGACGCCATCACTTCTGCCGGAGTTTTATTCGCACTGATTGCGATCCATTTTACGGGCGTAACCTGGATCGATCCGCTCGTCGCATTTTTAATTGCGGGATATATTTTAGTCATTACCTGGCGCCAGGTGGTGAACGCTGTTCATGAACTTACGGATAAAACGCTCCCACTCGATGAAATTCGAAAAGCGGAAGGGATCCTAAACCATTTCAAGCCAAAAATTTTAGAGATTCATGACCTAAAAACGCGTCGAAGCGGTGTGCATCGCCACTTCGACTTTCATGTGCTTGTGTGTGGTGTTCAGTCGGTTAAGGAATCGCATCACGTGTGTGACGAAATGGAACACGCTTTAATGAAAGCATTTCCAGAATGCCGTGTATCGATCCACGTCGAACCGTGTGGGCATCCTGGCACCTCTATTCCTGAATCCTGTACGCGAACGATGAGTCGAAAGTGTGAGGCAGAAAATGGCGGATAAAAAATCAGTAGCTTGGGCTTCGGCGCCGCGAGAAAAGCTCGCCCGGGTCCGCGCGGTCGCTTTCGATATCGATGATACATTTAGCAGTGAAGGACTCATTTCTGCTGAAGCTTTCACGGCGCTCTGGGATTTAAAACGCGCTGGATTTACGCTAGTGCCGATTACGGGCCGCCCCGCCGGATGGTGTGATCACTTCGCCCGGTTCTGGCCGATCGATGCGATTGTGGGGGAGAACGGCGCTTTCACGTTTTACATGCAGGATGGTGTTCGTCGTCGTTTAGATACGCCCGGGGGAGATCCAGATCGCGTTAAGAAAATCGCAGCATTACGTGCTGCGATCCTACGCGAATTCCCTCACGCTCGGTTTGCGTCTGATCAGGCCTACCGCGAGAACGATCTCGCGATCGACTTCTGCGAAGACGTACCCGCGTGGCCACGCGCGGATGTGGATCGGTTAGTCGAAGTCTGTCATGCCCAGGGAGCGCACGCGAAGGTTTCGAGCATTCACGTGAATGCGTGGTACGGGAATTTCGATAAACGAAAAGGTTTCGAGGCTTGGATGGCGGCTGGGATGCCGGGCTTAGGAAGAAAATTTCCGTCACTGTTTAATGTGACTTCAAGCGCTCTGTCTTCGGGAAAATCCACTTCCAGCGCTGGAAGTGGATCTGCTCTCAAGACTGCTACTGCTACTGATCTCAGTTCATGGATTTTCGCAGGCGATAGCCCGAATGATGAGCCGATGTTTGCGTACTTCCCGAATTCAGTGGGCGTTGCGAATCTCGCGAACTTTATCGACCGACTAAAGTCCCCACCGACTTATATCACCTCGAAGCCGAGCGGTGAGGGGTTTGTTGAGATGGCGCGGGCGCTGCTTAAAACTTAGAATTACGCTTTTATCCTCTGCGCTTCGAAAAACGCGCGAAGATCCGCAGGAAGCGGCGAATGAATCGTCATCTTTTCACCCGTAGTCGGGTGAGAGAAGGTAAGGCGAGTCGCATGAAGGGCGTGTCTAGGAATGAGAAGCTTCGCTTCGGCTTCTGGGGTGAGTCGATCACGGTCATAAAATAATAAAGCAAACTCTTCATCCACTCCGTAAAGTTTATCTCCGACGAGTGGAAAACCTGCGAACTCGGCATGAAGACGAATCTGGTGCTGGCGGCCCGTCTTCGGATAACACTCGATCAGAGAATAATTCCCAGCCGTATCGATCCTCTTAAATTTCGTCGAAGCAACCTGCCCGCCCTCTTCCTCTGGCATGACGGACATTTTAAGTGTGACTCGTGAAGTTTTCGAACGGTTCATCGGTTCATTCACTTCGAAGGTCTCAGGCGTGATTCCCTTAACGATTGCGGTATAAACCTTTTCGGTTTTTCGTTCTGCAAACTGACGAACGATCGAAGCGCAGCTCTCTGAATCTTTAGTGAGAACCAGAATTCCACTCGTCTCTTTATCGATTCGGTGGGCGAGATAAAAAAGTTCATCAGATTCGAGGGGCTTCGTGAGCGCGCGGGTCGCTGCTTGAGTCTTTAGATGTATTAAAAGCGTATGGAAGAAGAAACGACCCGAAGGATGTACGGGAAGATTCGCCGGTTTATTTACGACGAATAAAACATCGTCCTCGAATAGCACCGAATAATTAAAATCGACTGGGGGCTCGGCTTTTCGGTCAGACCTGACGGCCACGATATCGTCGGCCACGAGGTGGGACGAGGCTTTTAGTTTCCCCACATGCATGTGCGGACCCTGATTGCGTTCGAGAGCGATAGCGCCCGAATCAATCGCGCGTTTTAACGACTCGCGAGAGCGCTTCTTATAGTGCTCTTTTAAGAAGTTATCGAGACGAATGCCTTCCTGGTTCGGGCCCACGGCGTACCG
>JBGSHQ010000167.1:0-3728 GCA_041752095.1 Bdellovibrionia bacterium | reverse complement strand
GAGCCTGTGATGGGTGTGGGCGGATTTATTTCGCCTCCGAATGAATATTTTCATCAGGTCGCTAAAATTGTTCATAACTACGGCGGAAGATATATTTCTGACGAAGTTCAGACGGGTGCAGGACGTTGTGGTGGAAATTTCCTCCTGACGAAGGAAATCGGATTTGAAGCCGACATGGTGACGATGGCGAAGGGTTTCGGAAATGGAGCCGCGATCGGCGCCGTTCTCATGAAGTCAGAAGATTCTGAGAAAATGTCAGGCAAAGCCTATTTTAACACGTTTGGTGGTGACGCCTATCAGACGCTTCAAGCAAAACTCACGATGGATATCATTAAAGAGGAAGGCTTAGTTGCGAACGCAAAAGCGATGGGCGCACTTCTCCGCGATGGGCTTGAGCAGATGAAGAAAAAATATCCAGTCATCGGAGATGTTCGTGGACGAGGACTGCTTCTCGGTGCTGAGCTTGTAAAAGACCGTGATTCGAAAGCTTATGCTACTGAAGAAGCCCTTCAGTTTATGGACCTCTGCAAGGATCAGGGACTCTTGCTCGGTAAGGGCGGACTCATGGGGAATGTCGTTCGAATCGCTCCTGCTATCTCCATAAATAAAGAAGACGTCGCCTTCATGCTCGGCGTGATGGACCGCTCGTTCGCTGAACTTGAAAAGGTACGAAAGAAATGAGTTACGAAAAAGTATTTTGCGGGATAACGGAGCCGCTTGATCTCAAGCGAGCTCAGGTAGAGTCGAGTAGGTGTTATTACTGTTACGATGCTCCCTGTATCGAAGCCTGTCCGACGAGTATCGATATCCCTAGCTTTATTCGGAAGATCGGAAATGGAAATATCCGCGGAGCAGCGCTTGATATATTAGATAGTAATATTTTAGGCGGAACCTGTGCCCGAGCCTGCCCAGTCGAGACGCTCTGCCAGCAGGCTTGCGTTCGTGAGGCTTCTGAAAAGAAGCCTGTAGAAATCGGACTTCTCCAGCGGTTTGCGACGGATGAATTTTTTAAGACCGGTGAAAAGCCTTACCGTCAGGGTAAGTCCACCGGGAAAAAAGTTGCTGTAGTCGGTGCTGGGCCTGCGGGCCTGGCTTGCGCGCATCGATTAGCGGTACTCGGTAATGAAGTCGTGATCTATGAGGCGCGCGAAAAGGCAGGCGGCTTAAATGAATACGGACTTGCGCCGTATAAGATGACGGATGATTTTGCTCAGGCTGAGATTAAATTCCTTCTCAGTGTCGGCGGGATAAAGATCGAAAATGGAAAAGCATTAGGTAAGAACTTAAATTTTTCTGATCTCACCGCGAAATTCGACGCTGTTTTTCTTGGGCTCGGTCTAGGTGGCGTGAATAGTTTAGGCATCCCAGGCGAAGATCTTGATGGAGTTCTTGACGCCGCTAAATTTATTGAAAAGATTCGCCAGACCCGAGATTTAAAGAAGCTGCCTGTGGGTGAGCATGTGGTCGTGATCGGCGGCGGAAATACGGCAGTCGATATTGCGATTCAGATGAAGAAGCTCGGAGCTGAATTCGTGACCATTGCGTATCGGCGCGGAACCGAGCACATGGGAGCGACTCACCATGAGCAGGATCTGGCGCAAAAAAATGGTGTAGTGATTAAGCCATTCGTCCGTCCCGCTAAAATTTATGCCGACGGAAAAAAAGCGATGGCAATCGATCTTGAGTATACCGAGATTGATTCTGCAGGAAAATTAAAAGGAACTGGAAAGTTACTGACGATTCCCGCGGTTCAGATTTTTAAAGCGATCGGCCAAACGCTCTCTGAAAAAGAAATTCAAGCTTCGGTTCCAGGCTTAAAGATTTCCGGCGGTAAAATCCACGTGAATGAAGAGCTCGAGACGAGTCTTCCTCAGGTTTACGCAGGTGGTGATTGCGTCGCTTTAGGCGAAGATTTAACGGTAACTTCGGTTGCGCATGGAAAACGAGCAGCCGAATCGATTCATAAAAAATTAGGTGGTAAACTCACAGGAGCTCTAAACAATGGCTGATCTCACCTGTAAAATTGCTGGCGTAAAATCTCCTAACCCTTTTTGGCTCGCATCGGCTCCTCCGACGGATAAAAAATATAACGTCGAGCGCGCTTTCAAAGCCGGCTGGGGTGGAGTGGTGTGGAAGACGCTCGGGGAAGATCCCCATGTCGTGAACGTGAGTTCCCGCTACGGTGGTGTGGATCTGAACGGCCAAAAGATGATGGGACTGAATAATATCGAGCTCATCACGGATCGACCGCTTGAAGTGAATCTTCAGGAAATCAAGGAAGTGAAGCGTAACTGGCCCGATCGTGCGCTGATTGTTTCACTCATGGTTCCCTGTGATGAGAATAGTTGGAAAAAAATCCTAAAAAAAGTTGATGACACTGGAGCTGATGGGATTGAATTAAATTTTGGCTGCCCGCATGGGATGAGCGAGCGCGGAATGGGCGCAGCTGTCGGCCAAGTTCCAGAGTATGTCGAGATGGTTACGCGCTGGTGTAAAGCGAATACGCGAATGCCGGTATTTGTAAAATTAACTCCGAATATTACGGATGTAAGAATTCCAGCGCGCGGAGCAAAAGCGGGTGGTGCTGATGCTGTTTCCCTGATTAATACGATCAACTCGATCGTGTCTGTCGATCTAGACTTAATGGCACCAAATCCAGTTGTCGGCGGCAAGGGGACTCACGGTGGATACTGTGGGCCTGCTGTAAAACCGATTGCACTGAATATGGTTGCAGAAATTTCGCGCGATCCACTGACGATGGGACTCCCGATCTCAGGTATCGGCGGAATTGGAAACTGGAGAGATGCGGCTGAGTTCATTTCGCTTGGATGCGGGAGTGTTCAGGTTTGCACGGCAGCGATGCACTACGGTTTTAAAATCGTCGAAGACATGACCAGTGGTTTATCGAACTGGATGGATTCGAAGGGTTATAAAAATTTAGATGCGTTTATGGGGCGAGCGATTCCTAATGTGAAAAATTGGAATGAGCTTGATCTGAATTTTAAAACCATCGCCCATATTAAGCAGGACGCCTGCATCAAGTGCGGACTTTGCTATATTGCCTGTGAAGATACTTCGCACCAGTCGATCTCAGTCACCAATCGTAAGTATGAAGTGATCGAGGAAGAGTGCGTGGGATGTAATCTCTGTGCGCTGGTTTGTCCGGTCGACTGTATTACGATGGTTCCACAGAACACGGGTAAACCGTATCTCCCGTGGACGAAGCACGAAAATAATCCAATGCGTTCAGTTTAAGTGGTGTGGGAATGAGCCACGAAAACTATACAAACGAAGACTTAAAAGCGATTCCACCCTCAGAACGCACCTGGGGAACGAAAAACTTTGCTGCTCTTTGGATCAGCATGAGTCTTTGTATCCCGACGTATATGCTTGCGAGTTCACTCATCCAGGGTGGAATGAACTGGTGGCAAGCGATCTTAACGATTTTCTTGGGTAACTCGATCGTTTTAGTCCCGATGCTTTTAAACGGCCATGCGGGCGCGAAATACGGAATACCGTTTCCAGTTTTTGCTCGCTCTAGTTTTGGAATGCGTGGAGCGAATATCCCGGCACTTCTGCGCGCAATTGTTGCTTGTGGTTGGTTTGGGATTCAGACGTGGATCGGCGGTTATGCAGTTTTCCAGGGACTAAAAGTTTGGTGGCCAGGTCTGGGAGAAATGGGTTCGATTTTTCCCGCTTCGTTTGGGCTTGATACAGTGCCTGCGATC
>JBGSHQ010000166.1:0-6531 GCA_041752095.1 Bdellovibrionia bacterium | reverse complement strand
GATGCAAGTCCGTCAACTCGTTGGCGTGAATATAAGTTTAACCTTCGAAGTTATAAGTTGTTCATTCTTTCAGCCATTTTCCAATTTGATGAACGGATGGGTCTTAGGGTCAGAACGTAAATAGCTTCTCTAGGAGTCTAGAAGGTATTTCATTTTCGGCGTATCGAAGGATCTCTTCTCCTTGGCTAGTAATTACGTCTGAGAATCCGCAACCGAAGATCGTTACTTTTTCAGAGGGGGTAAATGTGATGGAATGGGTTCGGATTTTTACGACTAAAGTACTTTAATATTAAATACTTACATGTAATTCTCCGAAAATGATAAATCGAGAGAGCAGTAATTGACGCACTAAGTCATTTTTGTTATTGTCCCGCCATGAAAAAACTTGGGTTCGTATTTCTGTTCGTTTTACTTTTCACTGGAATACCAGATGGCAAAGCGGCGTTTCCCTATCCTGTTCGTGACCCGAAGGTCATTCAGTTTCGAACCCACTTAGATTTAATTCGCGATCTTAGAAAGCAAACGAAAGCGCTCTATGATCGTCTGAACACAGCCGTAGAATCAGATCAACCTCTCAGCGGTGAAAATTTAAAAGATCTCGATACCATCACAAAATCGCATTCCTATTTTGCAGATGAACTTGAAAAGCTCATCGTGGAGGGAAGTGTAGCCCCGATTAGTTTTCTTCCTGTTTCTGAAACGAATGCGATCAGTACCGCACTTGAGCTTGCGTCTTACCTTGTTTTTACAGATAGCGTCGACGAAGTGATATCGATTTTTTCGAGTAACATTGATCTCCGGATGATCGTGAATCGTCCGAATCCGAGCTTCCACCGTCCGACCGATGTTCTCTATAAAGCGATGATGAATTATACTTCGGATAAGCGTTATATTCGTAAAGCGATGCTGATGGATAATTTTTCAGCGATTAACGGAATGACGTATTACCGCAAATCACCCGAGCTCGAGTATTTAGCGGGGGTGATTAAACAGAGTGCGACTTACCGGAAATATAGCTCACTCAGTGAGCCCGCGAAATTAACTGAAAGGCTGAATCTGCAGCAGTTACGTCTAGAACTTAAGGCAGATAAGGCAGGCGATCGTTTTGGTGAATTCACCACTCATCGAGTAATGGGCACATTATCTAAATGGTTTGGTAATGCGGTCGGAAGTATCCAGTTCCGTAAAGGCAAAACACTTGGAAATGCTGATATTGCAAAAAAAATGAAAGCGATTCTTAAACCGGGAGATTTATTACTCGAATCTACACCGTTTCGTGCGACATCTTTATTTATCCCTGGGTTTTATGGCCATGTTGCGATGTGGGTTGGTAATGAAGCGGAACTCGTCGATTTACAGATTTGGAATGATCCATTAATCGCTCCTTACCAGTCTAAAATTCGTCGCGGTCATGCTATCTTAGAAGCCCTTCGTCCTGGTGTAGAATTGAACCCGGTCGAGCACTTTCTCGACATTGACGACCTACTCATTCTTCGTCCCAATCAGAAAATAACGACTGACGAAATTCGAAGTGCGATAAAATCAGGAATGAGTCATGTTGGTCAGGGTTATGATTTTAATTTCGATGTAAATACGAATGATAAAATTGTGTGTTCAGAGCTCGCTTTTAAAACCTATACCGGGGTTCGCTTTCGCCTCGATAAATCGATGGGCCGATGGACGATTAAGCCTGATGCGGTCGCTGCTCAAGGACTGAAAGGCGGGGCGTTTACCCCTGTGATGATGGTGCGAGATGGAGTGGTTGTGAGCACCGATCTCGAGAAGGCACTTGCTGCAGAACTTGGGAAAAATTAAGCGACGCGTTATAAATTCGCTATTCGATATTGCCCCAGAATACACGGCATTTTTAATCATTTTCGCCTCTTATTTAAATAGATAATATATAGAATATTTTACCTTGCGCGTTATCCGTTCCTTCGTTTAAGACCGCCTCAGAGATGAGGGGGCTTTTATGATGTTATTTCGTGTTGGTTCTGTAGGTATTCTTTTCGTTACTCTTTTCACTTCCCATGCCTATGCCGTCCTGACCTGTCCTGGTCTTACCCCACGTCCTTTCTCCTCGATCGATACTTCGATTACTGATGATGATGGAAAAATCATCATCGGAAAAAACATCGACTGTTCAAAAGTAGCACTTGGAGCAAAAGTCGTTACCGGTGTTCAGAGCATGATCGCGGGTGATCTTCCTGCACTTCCATCGATTTCTTTTCGTATGGTCGACCAGTACGATAACGCGTTTTTTAATCCGGAAGACATTTCACTGAATGTCCCTTATCAGCTCGTATTGAATAATTACTCTAAAAACCCGGTTTATATGATTCCCGTTTTAGCTCATGAATTCGGGCATGCTGTACTTGATAAAGCGCTTCAGGGGACTATGCCTAAGTGGCGTTCCTATGTTGCGCGTAAAATGACTGAAAATGTTGGAACTCCTCCCGAACTGATTCAATTTATCCTGGCGCCTTATCACGAGTTTTTTGCGGATGTGATTGCGGTACTTTATACGGGTGCTCCTGACGCCGTATCTAAGGGGCTCTACATGACCGGATTTATGACCAACTCCGAAGGCTCTCCTAAGGAGTGTCCAAATAAGAGTGATCCGAAGTGCCGCCCGCGGAGTTCTAAAAGTGATATCAGCGGGATGACCTCGAATCGCGATTTTTCAGACCGAAGTAATCAGCTGGGTCGATGGAAAGGCGTAAGTCCAGATCGGCCTCACGGTCTCCTTGCTCCCGCTCGTTACCATGTGTGGAAGTACTACCTTTCGAACCCAGCGATTAAAAATCAGAAGGCTCGGCTTGCGGCAGCATCTGCTCGAGCACTCATGGCTGATTTAACTCGACGCCTAAACCGAATGTCTTCTGGTCCGGGTGGTTTGACTGAGGATTCCTTTAATCGCGAAGTGATCGATGTTCAGCGCACCAACGCCGAATTTATCGATACGATCGATGCGGTTTTTCAGAAGGCTTTTCCTTAAGGATTAAATTAAGGTTGGCGAAAAAGACAGACTCAGCCCTTTTTCCAGAATGATAATTTATCCAGGAGTGATTCTGAAGGTAACGGTTTTCGGGTGAGTCCCTGTTCTTTCGCACGAATCATGGTTTTAAAGATCGCATTTTTAAGTTCTTCGACGGTGAATGGCTTGAGGAGCTGAGGGTCATGATTCGTTTCAGCGCCTGAAATCGCAAGAAGAGGAATGTTCATGCTTGTACATTCCTTTTTTAATGAGTCGAATCCGACAATAGCATTTCTGAAATCACCAATGACGACATCCGAATCTTTCCATTCGGGTGAATTTAAGTTGAAGCAGGTGATCACTGTGAAATGGTCCTCTTCGAGAAACTCCTTCAAGGAGTCTACGAGATCTTTATTGTCTTCGAAGATTGAAATTTTAAGTGCCATGCGTACTTAACGGAGGATATTCACTAAAGATTAAGTGAACTTTGTTTTTTAATTTTCTGCGCTCCCCAGTATTTAGAAACCGCTTCGAATATTTAGAAAATATTCAATGACGCATAGATATATTTAGAAATTCCAATGAAAATTCGAACCCAGGGTGGTAATTTCTAACTCTGTGTCACATCCGATAAGATCCCTCAAACCCCAAGATGCCAAGTCCTGCGAGCATTGCGACTCTCAGCATAAGGGTGTGTTTTGCGAGTCTCCAAGTTCAACTCTTTCTGAAATGAGTTCTGTTAAATCGGAACGTTCATTTAAAGCTGGCGAAGCGATCTTTCGTTCAGGTGAGGTCTCTGCCGGAATTTACTGCGTCCGAACTGGAACTGTAAAAATCGAAGCCGTAGGTGATAATGGACAGGCGCATATTCTTCACATCGTGAATGGTGGGGGGGTGCTTGGGCTTAAGGCATCACTCGAAGGTGCGCCCTATGTCGCTAGCGCCATCGCAATGGGCCCTACTGAGGTTTGTTTTATTCCAAAATCGACGATGGATCGATTACTGAAAACCGATCCAAGTCTAGCACTCCAAGCATTACGATCCGTTGCCCTCGAGCTCGAACAGATGGAGAAGCGGTTCTGTAATGCGACGGACTTATCTGCTTCAGAGCGCATTGCCGAAGCCCTTCTCCATTTAAAAGATCGGTTTCTGAGTCAGCAGTGGTCACGCCGGGAGTTAGCAGAGTGGGCGAGTACGACGACTGAAACCGTTATCCGGACCCTTTCTCAATTCGAAAAAGAGGGGCTGATCGAACTCGATGGTCGGAGTATTAAAATCCTGAGTCGGGACGGGCTGTTAGAGAAGGCTCGAATTTTCGTCTAAAATTTTCGTCTGATATGACGGCCGTCATATCGGGTTAGGGGTATCCTAACCGATGATGAGATCATGATCGAAACTCTAACCCCCGCACCACAGCCGCAGTGTCGCCATTGTGGCGACGTTGTGCCTTGGGTAAGGCGCCGAAAATCGGGCTCATCGGGGGGGTCAGATTTTTGCTGTGATGGGTGTTCGTCCGTTTATCAGCTGCTTCATGAGCTCAGCCTCGATCGGGAATATTATGCGCTCAGGGGTGAGAAGCGTGGATTTTTAAAACCTGTATTCGATACGGATGAAGATTTTACTGCGCTTGATGAGGCTCCTTATCGTACGGGGCATGGTGAAGCAGCACTCGATTTTTTCCTCGAAGGAATTCATTGCACGGCGTGTGTTTGGATTTTAGAGCGGCTTCCAGAAATGAATGATGAGATTCTCAGTGCGCGATTAGATATTGGTCGTGCCATTCTTCGCGTTCGCGTTCGGGGGAACGGAAAATTCGAGACGGCAGCGAAACTTCTTTTACGCCTGGGATACCGTCCGCATGCTGTGCTCACTGAAGCCGATGCAGAAAGTCGTTTAAAAAAGGAAGATCATCTGACGTTAAAGCGTATGGGGATTGCGGCGTTTGCTGCCATGAACGTGATGATCTATTCGATCTCGCTCTATACAGGCGTCGATGGGAAAGAGGCTCTTCTTTTTCGCGGACTCTCACTGGTGACAGCACTTCCGGCACTGACGTTTAGTGCATGGCCGTTTTATCGTTCGGCTTTTACGGCGTTACGAAATCGCCGGATATCGATCGATCTCCCGATTTCAATCGCGTTCATCGGTGGATTTTTAGAAAGCCTTAGGCAAGTTTATCTCGGCACTAATCTTCTTTATCTCGATTCGTTAACGAGTCTCGTTTTTTTGATGCTCGCGAGTCGATATGCGCTCAGTCGCTTAGAACGTGCAGAACTCTCGAAGTCAGGCCTTTTACAATCTCTGCTCCCGTCTCGCGTGACTCGACTGCAGAAGGCTGGATCCCGAATTGCCGAACGTGAGTCAGTTCGCGTGGGTGCTTTAAAAGTCGATGATTTAGTGGAGATAACCCCAGGAGCAAAAATTCCTGCGGATGCTGTCGTCGAATATGGTTCGGGTTGGGTGGATCTCTCCTTTCTGACAGGGGAATCAAAGCCCGTCAGACTCGAAACAGGGCAACCCGTCTATGCAGGAAGTCGGTTTACCGATGGAAAAATTGGAGTGCGGATTACGGCTCGCGGATCGGAAACACGCTTAGGCGCGATCGAGGCTCGGCTTGAAGCGGTCAGTCCGAAACAGAATTCACGAACGGAGCGAAGTGATCGGTGGGCGACGCTTTTTCTTACGGTCGTAATCGGTCTTTCGGGCGTGCTAGTCATTTCGTTTGGGATGGAGAATGCGAACGAGGCGATACGAAGGTCTCTTGCACTCCTCATTATTGCTTGCCCCTGCGCGCTGGCTCTTGCGACTCCTCTTGCCCTGTCGCGTGCCTTTCAGCTTGCTTCGTCTCGTGGAATTTTAGTCCGAGATCTCGATGTGTTTGAGAGAATTCGAGACGTCGAGCGTGTGGTGTTTGATAAGACAGGTACCCTTACAGATGGGCAGCCACGAGTGAAGTCCATTCGATGGGTAAAACCATTAGAGTCCGAGGAAGAGATTCAACTTCTCTCCATTGCCTACACCATGGAAGCTCGCTCGAAACATCCTTATGGAAAAGCGATTGCGGCTTCGCTTGAGAATCGACCCGGAGTTCGTTTGCTCCCAGGTGTGAATCCACTTGAGGAAGTGGGTCGGGGAGTTCATTTAAAATTCGAAGGCAACGAGTATCAAATCGGTTGGACGGATTCAGCATCGTCACTGATCCAGTTTTCAAGAGGAGAAAATAAGCTCGCCGATATCGAGATCGAGGATGGATTGAGAAGCGAAGGGCGTGAAGTCATAGGCTCTCTTAAGCGACTCGGAATCGGTGTAGAGATTTATTCAGGAGATTCCGAAAAAACGGTGAGTTCTATCGCGGCAGATGCGGGTATCTCTCAGTGGCACTCCAGACTCTCTCCCGAGGAGAAGCTTGCGACTCTGGAAAAGTCGACAGCTTCGCGTTCACTCGTCGTAGGGGATGGGGTGAATGATGCCCTCATGTTAAAAAATGCTTTCGTTGGTGTTGCCTTTAATCGGGGTGACGGGAGTTCGATCGAAACGACACTTTCGACTGCTCA
>JBGSHQ010000165.1:0-4526 GCA_041752095.1 Bdellovibrionia bacterium | reverse complement strand
GCTTGGGTGAGTGAACACGATCAGTGGAAAAAGGATCATGAAAAAGCACTCGTGATCTTAAAAAATGCAAAAAAGGAAATGGATACTCATTCAAAAATGGTCAGTAAACACGCAAAAATGATTAAAGATCACGAAAAAGATATTGCACTCCATAAGACTGATACAGATTCACCCGCTCATGTTGAATGGCAAAAGAAACATCAGGAGTTTAAGGCTGAACATGCGAACCATAAGGCTCAGCATGAAAAACTAATGCAAGCATTTAAAGCACTCGAAGCCGCTCTCTAATTCATTTAAGGGATAGGAAAAATTGATATGAAATCCAAAATATTTTTACTGAGTTTGTGTTCATTGCTACTATCAGTTACCTCATTAAGTTTTCCATCTGTAAGTTTTGCCGCTAACAGTGAACGTTCATCCCAAAAAGTTTTTATGAAACTTGATAAGGGGACGAATGATTTGCATGCAGTTTTAATGGCCTTAAAACTTTCTGAAAATCTGATAGCTAAAGGGGCAAAGGTAACTCTGTTTCTTAATCTAGAGGCTGTACGAATTGCAGATAAAAGGCACCCGCTTGATTTAAGTTGGGGATTAAGCGGTGGTCATTCAGCTATTTCTTTATTCGAATCCATTATTTCGAAAGGTGCAGTCGTTCTCGTTTGTCCTATGTGTGCAAAAAACGCAGGCATTGAGGGTAAAGATTTGCGAAAGGGTGCAAAAATTCCTGATAGTTTTGATGAAATCTCTTCAGCGATTCTTGAGGCTGATAAAACGTTAAATTATTAAACAGTGAATACATTAGTCGTTTGCCCGAAATGCGAGAAGTTAAACCGAGTCGCTCTGGCAGCAGCTTCGAAATCGACGCCGATCTGCGGAAATTGTAAAACTGAACTTCCGCTTCACGACGGTGTCCAAGACATCAGTGGATCTGCGCTCACGAAGCTCATGGTTTCAGCGGATCGCCCCTTGGTAGTCGATTTCTGGGCGGAGTGGTGTGGGCCGTGTAAGGCCTTCGCACCAACGTTTAAGTCGGCCACGCAATCCCTCGGCGGCCAGGTTATTTTTGCGAAATTAAATACGGAAACTTTTCCAGATGCCGCGCAGAAGTTTCAAATTCGCGGAATTCCTACTTTGATCGTTTTCAAGAATGGCGTGGAGGTCGATCGCCAGTCCGGGGCGATGCCGCTACCGATGTTCTTGGAGTATTTAAATCGTTGGAAATGACTTTTTTTGGTCCCATCTATGCATAGTAAAAGGTGTTCGTTTCTAAAAGCGTTTCCAAATGAAAGTACACTTATGAAAAATATGGCTTTTTTGGTTTTCGGTATTCTTTTAGTCGGTAATTCCGTCGTTGCAGCGGAGACACTTACGCAACCCGCTGGGGCAAAAAGTCCCCCTTCTGTTAGCACTGAGCAGGCAGTGACCGGGAATGATTGGAAAAGATTTAACCGAGAACAATGATTAAACTAAGTGGAATCCACATCTATGGCTAACGAAACATCACTTAATATTACCGGAATACTTCTTGGAGGACTCCTATCACTCGTTTTCATCGGTTACATTTTCTTAAGCTTTTCCGAAGGAACGAGTCATCAAGGAGAAGCGGGTGCCCCTCGAAAGTTCGCAGGACTATTTTCGTTGGTTCTTGGCGTTATTATGGCTGGATCGTGGGTGTATTTCGTGACTTCAGGCTGGGAATCCTTTCGAGCCCAGGCTTCTGTTCTTTCATTTCATGTCCTGATGGAACTAGGGACTGCCGTGATGATTATCGTGGCGGGGATTGCGATGATCCGAAATTGGTCTCGAGGTCCCGCTCTCTTTATGGTGGCTAATGGACTGTTTCTTTTTACGACCGTGTTTGCGCTCATGGAATATGGCGTGAGGGGGCATCCATTTCTTATGAACGGTATATCTATTCTTCTTATGCTCGTTTCAGTCTATATGGTGGGGTTAGTTTACGCTTGGGAGCACTTTGTTCTCCGTCTTGACGAATCGGAAAGTTAATTTCGCTGGGATGAGCCATAAGTCCGATGAGAGTTCCGTTTTTACCTCGACTTCTATCTAAGAGAAGCGGCATTGGATTAAGCGCGTATCAGTTCGGATGGCAGCTTACCGGTGATATTCCGAAATACAGTGATGAATTGGGAAACGGAAGAATATCCCACTTCAAGCGCTGTATCCGTTACGGACATCCTTCGGTTCCGTAATAAAGTCTGGGCTTCCTCTACGCGATAAAGCGTGATGACTTGTTTGGGAGTCATTCCAAGTTCGGTGAGAAAAAGACGGTTTTGATTGCGCACACTCATCCCGGCCGCTTTCGAAAGTTGCGAGGAGGAAATCGACTTTGAAAAGTTGGATTCAATAAACGAGAGGGCTTTATCCAGGCGGGCATCTGTGGACTTACCGCGAAGATGCGCCAATCCTTCTATGTTTTGTGATCCGGTCGAATCGAGCATCTCAGACAGTGTTTGGACAAGAGTTTGAATCAACGATCGTGCCGCTTTAGTCTTAGGATGAAGAAGGAGGTGGAAAAGAAGCTCTTTACAGAGCTGACTCGCCGAAACTACCGACGGCTGAAATGTGCCACCATCATTTGCCTTCCAAGTCTTCGCTTCAAGCATAAAAATCAGGCGCTCTCCCTCAGAGCTGGAAGAGGAGCTGAATGAATGCTCCGTCCCATCGGGCAAATAGATCATTTTTCCAGGGCCAGCACGTAAGCTTTTACCTCCAGCGTCGATTCGAATTTCGCCCTGAAGTGGCAGAAATAGCTCGTGTTCGTGATGAAGATGCTGGTCCACGACGTAGCCGCGGATCTTCTGGTGAATAATGAGAATGCCAGGGAATTTTGCAACAATGTCTTGTCCGTTTTTAATACGAAAAGCCCTTTCTTTTCTTCAGGATAACTCATTTTAATGTGGCCGAAAACAGGTATGTATTCGGCCGAATCTGGAAAGCGTAAAGCCCCTGGATCTCATAGTGTCTCGCTTGTCGGAAAGTCCGGCAAAACACTTGGAGATTAAATCATGAATACGAAGAAAATAGTCAGTTCAGTAGTCCTATCCACCCTCTTATTAGCGAGCGGGTGCTCCGCCAGCCCGCTTCAACGAGAGGCCGCACAAAGTGGTAAAATTTATGTGTTCGAATCCGATGCGGGTGGGTTCAACACGAAAAACTTCTTTTATGACAACGGAGAAGAAGTCGTTGCTTTCGATACGCAGTTTACTCCCGAAATCTCACGAAAATCGATCGAGTTTCTTCGTTCGAAAACGAATCATCCGATCACTCACGTCGTCATCACGCATCCGAACCCGGATAAATTTAACGGGATCAGTGAGTTCCAAAAATTAGGAGCGCGAGTCATCTCCTCGCGTGCGACTTCTGAAAACATGAAAGGTGTCCACGACTATAAAAAGTATTTCTTTGTGAATATGGCGAAGATGTTTACCGAGGAAACTTATCCAAAGCTAGGATCGGTGGATTTCACCTTCGACGGAAGTTATGATTTACGTCTGGGTAACGGAGAGACGATTCGTCTCATGGAGCTTTCACATCCTGGAGTCAGCACAAATCAAACTGTCGCACTCATCCCATCGCAGTCAGCGGTGATGGTGGGAGATCTTGTTCATCACCAGGCACATGCATGGTTAGAAGGTGGAATCGTGAACGGCAAGGCGACTCCTACACTTAAGGGATGGATTTCTGATCTCTTAGAGCTGAAGACGATTCTTCGCGACGCACCTGAGACGATGGTTTATGGAGGTCGTGGAAAGTCAGTTACAGTTGACTCCGCAGTTCGTGATCAAGTGGAGTATCTTCGCAAGGCGGATCGTATCGTTAAAAAATATATAAAAAAGCTCGGTCAGAAAAAGTCAGAGCTTCAGGGCGCAAAAGCAAATGGCCACTATCAAGCGCTACAAGTCCAATTCGAAAAAGAATTTCCAGGCTATGACCTGGGATACATGATTCAGTACGGCATTTATGGCTTAGTGAACTCTCAGCTTTAGTTCCGATTACTGAATATCCAAGTGAATGGGTCGTCTGTTTCTACAGATGACCCATTTTGTTTCGTGGAAATCAGTTCTTACCTTCTTAATCATCGGTTAAGGAGTGTATACTCTCTGTATGACTTTACGAATATTGACCGTTACACTGATGAGTTTAATTTCTATTTCGAGTTATGCGGCCGATAAGGACGAGCGAGTGGTTGTTGAACATTTAGATATCGCATCCCGAACTGCCGATGCGGCGCTAAAGCGACTGAAGTCGGAAATGATGGAAAAGATGTCCAAGGATGGGACGCCCGAGAAAGCGATTCCGTTTTGCCATGTTTCTGCATTACCGATCACCGCAGAAGAAGTTTCCGGTAAAGTCGTAGAAGTTCGTCGTGCAACTCTGAAAGCTCGAAATGCTGTGAATCAAGCAAACAAGGAAGAAGCGATTATCCTTCAGAAATGGACTCAGCTTTTCGAAAAGGGGAAAGAGCTTCCCTCGTTTGAGACGTTTACGGAAAAAAATCGTTTCCATTA
>JBGSHQ010000164.1:0-16258 GCA_041752095.1 Bdellovibrionia bacterium | reverse complement strand
GTTTTCGAAAAGTACCGCCCATTCATTCCGAATTCTCGATTCGCAATAAACTCTACACCGATGCGATGCAATACCTCTGGTACCGGCCACGACTCAGAAAAATTGCGAAGGCTGCCTGGCAGCTTAAAAAACTTTTTATTCCGAACTTGCCCCGCCACCCGAGTTAATTTTATGCCATATTCTCGATGTCTCCTCTGTCATAGCTCAAAAGCTTGGAAATTTTCGGATATATCCTACTCGGATTTAAAACGCCTCTATGCCGATACGTTTCAAATCGATATCGATAAAAGCCTTTCAACCTCAAACATACCCGTAACTCTTTCGTTATTTGAATGCGATCAGTGTCGACTCCAGTATTTCCCTCCCGAACTTGCTGGGAATTCAACCCTTTACGAAAAATTAGGGCTAAACGACTGGTATTACGGGAATACGAAGTGGGAGTTCAATCACGCCGTTTCCTATTTAAAGGGAGCTAAGTCTGTTCTCGAAGTCGGCTGCGGAGCGGGCCATTTTCTTGATTTTGCGCGGACACGAATGCCTGGAATCCGCACTGTAGGTCTGGAATTTAATCCGAAAGCTGCCGAGCAAGTGAAAACAAAGGGACATGAAGTATCTCAGCTGTCAGTCGAAGATTTTCGGAAAGATCCGGTGAACCGAGGTGCCTTCGATGTGGTTTGCTCTTTTCAGGTGCTCGAGCATGTGGCCGATCCTCGTACATTCCTCGAGAGTTCGCTCACTTGTGTTAAACCTGGCGGATTATTAATCATCAGCGTCCCTAATCGGGAAGGGTTCACCCAGTACGCAGTCAATGATCTTTTAAATATGCCCCCCCATCATATTACTCGTTGGAGTGCCCACACCTTTAAGAATCTCGCGAAACTCCTCGGTATTACTCTCGAAGAACTCACGAGCGAACCTATCGCCGAATACCATCGCTCTTGGTATCGAACGACCCTGCTTCGCCATCGACTCGCTTTAATGCTTGGATTGAAATTTAAAGAGGTTGAGCTCCCTGAGAAAAATCTCATCTTTCGAATAATGAATCGCCTGGTGGCGATTCTCGACCACTCTTTACCAGAACGGTCTTGGAGCTATTCCTTACCAGGTCACACATTTTGCGCGGTTCTACGCTCACCTATTCATTTACGTTGACAAGTACTTATCGATTTGTAAATTTTCAATGAATAGACTTTAAATAATAATTTCAAACGTTTAAGGTGCTATTTCGTACCATATATGTTTTTCGTCCCCTAAAAGACGCGGTGTGCTCAACGTTTATTTAAAAGGGAATCGCATTTTACCGACTCTCGTCTTTATTAACTCACGAGTCGGTAAATTACAGAACTGTAGAAAAAAGTAAGCCAAATGCTGAAGCTAAGGGATTTATTTCTAAAGATAGACTAAATATTTTATACACGTGAAGAAAAAGGAAGCTTACTTTGAATAATTCTCGTCGTACAACACTACAACTGATGTGGATATAAGTGTAGATGATTCGAACTCTTAAGTTGGGGAATGAATAATGCGCGAGTCTATTCTCGTTACTGGCGGCGCTGGTTTCGTTGGGTCGAGTCTTTCCATGCTTTTTAAGCGGGACCATCCAGAAATCCGGGTCATCGCGTTTGATAACTTGCGCCGACGCGGTTCCGAACTCAATCTAGGACGCCTAAAACAAATGGGCGTCGAGTTTGTTCACGGAGACATCCGTAACCCCGAAGACCTCGAAGCGATCGGGGATGTCGGTCTACTTATAGATTGTGCCGCGGAGCCTTCAGTTTTAGCCGGATACGGCGGCTCCCCGAGTTACGTGATCCGAACAAATTTAGACGGTACAATCAACTGCCTAGAATTCGCGAGGAAGCATAAATCCGACGTTATATTTTTATCCACAAGTCGCGTTTATCCTATTAAGAATTTACGTAAGATTCGTTATCAGGAGGATGCAACGCGCTTGAAGCTAGAGAAGAATCAAGACCAAGTGGGTGCATCCGACCTGGGGATTGCGGAAACCTTCTCTCTTGATGGCACTCGCTCAATGTATGGAACAACAAAGCTAGCTTCAGAATTGGTACTCGCAGAATATACCGAGATGTATGGAATTCGGTCAGTAGTTAACCGGTGTGGAGTCCTCACTGGCCCCTGGCAAATGGGGCAAGTCGACCAAGGCGTAATTGTACTCTGGTTAGCACGGCACCTCTTCGGTGGAAAGCTTTCCTATGTCGGTTACGGCGGTCACGGAAAGCAAGTACGCGACCTACTACATGTGCGCGATCTTTATGATTTATTAAATATCCAATTAAGTGATATCAGTCGTCACACAGGACGCACCTATAACGTTGGTGGTGGAATAGCTGTTTCTACTTCGCTTCTTGAGTTAACCGAGAAATCTAGGCTACTCACAGGCCGTGAAATCGCGATCGGTTCTGTAGCCGAAACGCGGGCCGCAGACATTCCGATTTATATCACTGATAATTCATTGATAACCGCCGCTACGGGTTGGAAACCAAAAATATCTGTTGATGAAACTTTAGAAGAAATTACCGATTGGTTAAAGGACCATCGAAAAATTCTTGAACCGATTCTTATTTAGGAAAAATGTTATGAATATCGCTCTTGTCACTGGATCTGCTGGCTTGATTGGATCGGAAACCGTTCGATTTTTTTCACAAAAAGGATTTACTGTCGTTGGCATCGATAACGATATGAGAAAAGTCTTCTTCGGCGAAGACGCTTCCACCGCTTGGAGTCGGGACCGTCTACAAAGTGAAGTTCAAAACTATGTGCACCTAAATCTTGATATTAGGAATCCGATCGCTATGGCGGAAGTATTCTCTAAATATAATACCGATATAAAATTAATAGTCCATGCGGCGGCTCAACCGTCACATGATTGGGCAGCAAGAGATCCGATTATGGATTTTACCGTGAACGCAAACGGAACGCTCGTTCTTTTAGAAATGACTCGCATTCATTGCCCCAATGCAGTGTTTATTTTCACATCGACCAATAAAGTTTACGGAGATACCCCTAATTCTTTACCTTTGGTGGAAACAGAGTCGCGCTGGGAGATAGATCAAACTCATCCCTACTTTGCTCACGGTATTGACGAACACATGAGTATCGATCAGACAAAACATAGCCTGTTCGGCGCCTCAAAGGTGGCGGCCGATGTGATGGTTCAAGAGTATGGCCGTTATTTCGGTATGCACACGGCGGTATTCCGTGGTGGATGCTTGACTGGTCCTGCCCACTCTGGAACCCAGTTACACGGTTTTCTTTCTTACCTCATGAAATGTGCTATTTCTGGGGATCATTACACCGTGTTCGGCTACAAAGGAAAACAAGTTCGAGATAACATCCATAGTTTCGACTTAGTGAACATGTTTTGGCATTTTTATCAGAAACCACGCATTGGCGAAGTTTATAATGCCGGTGGAAGTCGCCACTCGAACTGTTCTATGATCGAGGCAATAAAAATCTGTAGCGAAATCACCGGAAAAAAAATGAATTATTCCTATTCGGAAACTAATAGGGTTGGTGATCATATCTGGTGGGTAAGTGATGTTCGAAAGTTTCAGGGACACTATAAAGAATGGGAATATAAGTACAATCTCCGAGATATATTGAGCCAAATCCACCACGAATTTACGTTGGGCAGATGAAACATTTTTTAGCAATATTGGATAGTGTGCCCCACTGTCACCACAGTGGTGGTGGCATTACAGCTTTCGCGGCCGTTCTCGCAATTTTGGAAGAAGGAAATCGAGTTTCAATCCTGATTCTTAGCGAACGTAGGGCGGCGGACGAACCCTACATTATGGATCTAGAGAAAAAAGGAGCTCAGATAATATTTCTCTCTGCTGCCGCGCCTCCAGTTCGATGGTCGCTACGACAAAAATTTGCGCCTGATCTAGTTAATTTTTTTCCAAGCTTCGCACTTCGCGATCAAGTGAAGGAAATTGCTGATAGATTAAAACCAGATGCTATTTTGATGTACCATTGGGACGCCTTGGCGGCGGCACATCAAATCTACACTGCTCCTCGGTTGGGTTTGGTTGGAGATCCTATCCATCTACCTTTTCTCTTTCGAAAAGAATTACATAAAAGGTTGAGTGTTCAGAGAATTTCGTTCTCGGAGATAAAGGACAAAATAATTGAAATTACCCGTGTCTCTATGATGAGGAGAGCGATGAAAAAGCTCTTGTCCGATTGTACGGCGAGTGGTGCTTTTGCTGCTCACCATGCACAGGAGTTCAAAAGATCAGGCGTAGTGAATTGTGAGTACTTTAGGACTCCCACTCCCGATCCACTTCCCTCCTTCGAACAAACCAAGCCAGGCTCTAAAATGAAAATACTTCATATTGGGCATTTAAAGGGCATTGCTACGCTTTCAGGTATCGAGCTATTGGTGAACGAAATTATTCCGACATTAGAACAGACCTACCATCCTGATGAATTTGAAATTCATATCGTTGGTGGATATTACGAAACTCTACCGCAGGAATTAAAAAGGGCGCTCCAGCATCCTTCTATTAAGATCCGTGGTCAGATATCGACACCCGATCATGAATTTTTCAACTCCCATGCCGTATTAGTCTCTACACCTATTGAATTAGGGATTCGCGTACGAGTCATTACTGCCTTTTCATTCGGGTCTTGTGTGGTTGCTCACATTGCAAACCAGAAAGGTATTCCAGAGCTTCAACATGAAAAGAATGCACTACTTTCAAATACTGGTGCTGGCTTAGCATCCGCCTGTATTCAATCTTTTCGAGATATTCAACTCCGTGATCGGATGATGATTGGCGCGCGACAAACTTATGAAAAATGGTTTTCATTACAGAGTGCCGGCCGCGCAATAAGCCAAAAGCTCATTGAAATTTCAACTTAACTCATTAAATTAGCATGTACGTTCGCGTATGGCGTCACCAAGTATTACTCAATCTAATCATTAGCTCCACCTATTGAGTCAAAGAATTTGACCTTGGGTCTATATGAAAAAACTTACTAAACAAATATTTCTATTTTTACCCTTAATTCTATCTTTGAATGAACTCGGGATATATGCGCTCAGCAAAGCATTTAAAAAAACTACTCATTTCAACCTATTAGAAGAGGCCTTCGTGGAGCAAACACCACCTTTCGGTGGTTTTTTCAGCGATAAAATCAACACCATTGCAACAAACGAGTTCGATCCATTTCTATTGTTTAAATATATACCAGGTATCGAACGCAAAGATTATCCGTTTCCGACAGATCAATATGGCTTCCCTCTTTTACATTTATCGGAACGCAATAGAGATCTCGACCTACCTCATAAAACTTATCGGATTTTTATCTTAGGTGCTTCGACAGTTCAAGGGGATGACTTTGAGCATTCCTTACCTCTAGCGATTGAAAATGAACTACGGCAGATGACAAAAAAAGGTGGGGAACCTTTCGATTACGAAATAATAATGGCCGCAATGGGGGGCTATAACTCTGGGCAAGAGGCTGTTCAGTTAATTACAAAGCTCCTCTATTTTTCTCCCCAAATGGTAATCACTTATGATGGAGCTGTGGATTCGTCTGCGGCAGTACTTTTGAAAAACCCCGGTAGAAATCACCATCCACGCGGCGATGAGCTTAAAGAGCTTTTGAATGAGTCATCTAAGTCTACATCGAAAATTTTTAGCTTTAATAAGTCAGCTTTACTCGAAATAATTTATCAATTCTATACCGTTCGTCTCCTTTTTAGACCATTTCAAAAGTTTTTGGGGCTGAAGTGGCCCACAGAGCAAGTATCTAAAGACGAACAATATGCCTTGAAACACCTCAATCAGGGAAGTGTCGACGCCATCCCAAATCATCTCGTTCTTGAGACATACTTACAAAATTTGAAAACGATTCATGACATCGCAATTGCAAATGGCATAGTTCCTCTCCATATTCTTCAACCGATTTTACCTGATGAAATTGTTCGTAGAAATTTTGAAGTCAGCCAAGATACGATGGCGCTCGTACAAATGCCGAAGGGCATCCCTAATATTTCCAATTTACGTGCAACATTAATGGCATTTTCCAGTTTTACCCGGCAAGCCGCGAAATTTTTCAATAAAAAGAAAGTAGATCAACAAAGTGAGTGGGTCGATTTGACTACGACATTTCAAGGTGACGAGAGGGATTTAACAGAAATCTATATTGATCGACTTCATCATAAAGCACCCGAACTAGTTCGAATTGCAAAATTAATTGCTCCTCACGTTCAAAAGCAAAGACAACGGCAGAGGTTCAAAATTATTCGCAATGGATTTATTTTTAAAACTGAAAATAAATAAACTGCTGTGCTTTGACGGAAGCATCTCCGCTTCCAGAGCCTAATAAAAAAACAATTACTTCCGCACAGATTAAGGTAAAAATGAATGTATATCCAGTGGCGACTCCCCAACGAACTGAGCTAGCATTCCTTCGATCTTCGAAAAGGCGAACAACAGTGGTTCGCCCTTCAAAAAGCAACAAGAACACGATCAACAATCCAGAGAGAATTAAGTTCCAGAAGGTGAAGGGGATCTGAAAACTTTCCCAGGGCTGCCAATTCCATCCGCCAAAAAGGTGAGATGTAATGTAAAAAGCATCAGCAAGAGAATTAGCCCTAAAAAAAATCCAAGCAAATGCAACCATATTAAAGGTTAAAATGACTTCGAGTAATCTACGACCAATGATAAACTTCGGAAAAAGAATAATGGATTTAAAAATATCTGAGAAAAGGAAATAAATTCCATGTATCACTCCCCAAATAACAAAGGTCCAATTCGCTCCATGCCACAAGCCGCTTAAGAGGAAAACGACTAAAATATTCATACGACTTTGAGTCACACCTCCACGGTTTCCGCCAAGCGGGATGTACACGTAATCTCTGAACCAAAAAGATAATGAAATATGCCAGCGACGCCAAAAATCTCGAATTGAATTAGCAAAATAAGGGCGCTTAAAGTTTTCGCACAGCTCAATTCCCATCACTCTAGCGGCGCCTCGTGCTATATCGACATACCCAGAAAAATCGCAATAAATTTGGAAAGTGAAAAAATAGGTCGCCAACACGAGTAATGGCCCACGGAAATTTCCCGGGTTTTTATAAATAGAGTCGACGAGAATCGACAGTCGATCTGCGATTACAATTTTTTTGAAAAACCCGTACGCCATCAAAACCAGACCGGAAACTAATCGTCGACCGTCAAAGCTGTGATCGACATGTAAGGATTTAAGAAGTCCGCTTGGTCTCTCGATGGGACCCGCTACCATCTGGGGATAAAATAGAACGTAGAGAGAATAAACTAGAAGATTCTTCTCGGCCTTCCATTTGCCCCGATAGACTTCGACGATGTAGGCCAATGACTGGAAAGTGTGAAAAGAAAGCCCAATTGGTAAGAGAATATTTAAGTGCGGTATCGTTACCGGCCCACCCAAGAAGGTGGTTAATGTAAAAAAACTTTCGGAAAAAAAATTCCAATACTTAAAAAAACAAAGGGCCCCAATATTAGTTACGACACTCAGCAAAAGCCAAAATAGCTTCTTTTTCCCTTTTGTTCTTTCGATGATTAATCCGGCTAAAAAATCAGTCAAAATTAATCCTAAAAGGATCAAAATATATTTTGGTACGAAAGCCATATAAAAATAGCAGCTCGCGAATAAGAGCATCCACATCCGAGGATAATATGGAAAAATGAAATAAAGATAAGTTACGAGCGGGAAAAAAACTAGAAAGGCGTGGGAATTGAAAAGCATAAACTTTGATTACGACTTTCCTACTAAGACACCTTGCATAATTTAGTTTAAAGCTCTGCTGCTAGATTCATACACTGCTCAATGATATCATCTACATCGATATAACGATATTTCCCTGCGCGTCCGATTGAATAAACATCTTTTGGCATAACATCGAAATACTTCTGGGCTAAGGCTTGATCTTTTTTAGTCGGATATGGGTAGAGCTTGTTTTTAAAGGATGGCTTCTCCATCACTACCAATGTCGAATCGGAATCGTATCCATTGTAGAATTTTTTATATTCGACCAGACGAGTGAATGGTTCATCATTTGCGTAGTATAAGAAATATACATTTTCTGGAAATACCGCTTTCACCGGAAAAACCATCTTATAAAAATCACGGCCGACCCATCGGAGGGGGCCGAATGCGTTATTCAGTATAACTTCCGGAGAAGTCGTGCTGACGATCAGATCATAACTTTCCCACATCCCTCCAATCTTCACTCTCTTTTTTTCCATATCGAATTCGTCGATTCGCGTATTTAAGCGAACATTCGTATCACGAGTCGCGATCGCAAAATAATCGTCATATCCGTTTAGTGCGAGCGGAAAGCCGGAAATAGCTTCGGTCCAAGCCGCTTTCGGTCCCGTCTTAAGTGGGGCACCTTTCGGTGAAAATTCAAACTCTTCGAATTCTTCGTTCGTCTGAATCTGCCACATTTTTTTCGAATACCCATCGATAAACTTACTATAGAGTGTAGGGCCTACCGCTCGGATCCAAAAGTCTTCAAAATTTTTCGCTTCAGACGCTGGTTTGCGTTGATCAAGCTCAGAATAAATTTTCTCCTTGTCTGGCATAAGGCCAATATCGTCGACGTGAATTGGAAAGTGGTAAAATCCGGGATCTCGTTCAACATAAGTAAGAAATTCATGTTCAGGAATTTTTCGCATCGGTACGTACTGATGCAGAAATTCGAAGAGATGTTCCTTCGGTGTCAAAAAGTGACGAGGACCGTATGTGTAGGGATGACCTCCGTGGAAAAAAGTTTTGCAGCCGCCGCCCAGGTAATTCGCCGATTCCACCAATGTTATCTCATAACCCTTTTGTGAGAGTAGGTGAGCCGCGCAGCATCCCGCAAATCCTCCACCAATAACCAATACTTTAGGCTTACCCATATACGATCCCCCAGAGTTGCGACGCATTAATTTTTAAAGTTTCGACGTTCGCTGCGAATATTGCTGTATCTTTTTAGACGAATCAAGCCAAATAGGCCTGTGCAAAAAATTCTGATCGCTATCCTATCCCATAACCGCGGACGATACTTAGAGAATCTACTCGAATCAATTCAAACGAATTTCTCAGGCCATTCGACTAGAATTTATGACGACTACAGCGACGATCTGGAAACGATCGAAATACTTGAGTACCTAAAAAAAACTTACCCGATTCTCAGGCATAACCAGCACCGGACTCCGCATAAAAATCACCTGGGTGGCCTATGGGAAAACATGTCGCTCGCTCTCCAAGATGCTGTCGATGGTGGATTTGAGAGAATTTTCTATGTACAAGACGATTGTCAGTTTGTACGACCTGTGACAGCGGAGTTTTTGGCGGCGTGTGAATCAATATTTGAACGCAAAAAAAACATTGTTCAAATTCACACGAATTTTTTCAAGGGTTTTTCTCCCGATCTTGAAGATCGCTATCGGATCGATCATGAGCTCGGTACTTATCTTGATCCAAGTTATGGTATCTGCGACTTGGGGCTCACTCATGTCTCTCGCCTTTCAGAATCCGGATTCACTTTTTCAAAATCAGAAGGGTATAATAATAAAATCGCGAAAGAAAAATACGGTTTCCAACTCGCGATCGCTCGGGATCCCGTTATGATGTATACTCCCTGGCCGGAAACTCACCGTGATAAAACCTCGATTCTGACTAAATTTTTTAGAGAAGTAAACCATCGTGGAGTTCACGCGGGAGTAAATCCTTACGAATGCATGACCCACAAAGAAATCGCCGAACTCCTCGAGCGACCTATTGAGGAACTTCCGATCGCAGAGAGGTTCTTACGTACCCGAAAAGATCTAAAAAAACCTTGGTGGTATTCGAATGTCTTCGAAACTAAAAAGATTAAGCGTTTAGACCTTTTCTTACAGGGATCTTGGATTTGGGATGGTCCGCAGGAATATAAACGCCTATGTTCCGAGTTAGAGAAAAAGTTTCCGCGTCGCCCGTATTTTAGAAAATTACTTTAAGTATATTAAAAATCTATTTTGCCGAGCGCAGTAAATTTTTAGCGGCCATGGCTACAGACAGCGCGTCAAGTCCGTTTAACTTACGCATCTCCATGACGCTGCCGTATCCTTCCGCGAACTTATCACGAAGTCCTATGTTGTGAAAAGCAACGTTACCTGCACGATGGTGCATCAGTGTTTCGGCGACTAAACCACCGAGTCCCCCTTGAGTCGCATGGTCCTCGGCGACTAAAATTACTCCCGTTTTCTTCGCACATTTCACAAGTAAATCGGCGTCGAATGGCTTTAGGGTATGAAAATTAACCAGCTGAGCAGAAATACCTTCAGAAGCGAGCAGAGCCACGGCATGTTTGCATTCTGAGACCATCGAACCAGTGGAAACGATCGTCAGATGAGATCCTTCGCTCAAGACGACTCCCTTACCGACGACGAAATCATAGTCCGCTTCGTAAACGACGGGATCCTTCCCTTTGCCAATCCGTAGGTATACTGGTCCATCGATTTCATATGCCGCCCGGGTCACCTTACGTGTTTCCATCGGATCGGCCGGAGAAAAAATTGTTAAGTTCGGTAGCGCACGCACGAGTCCGATATCCTCGGTTCCATGATGAGTGGGTCCCAGCGTGCTATAGGTAAAGCCAGCACCAATCGCGGCAAGTTTTACATTTTGATTCTGGTAACAGACATCATCACGGATGAATTCGTAAGCACGCATCGTGAGAAAAGGAAGGATTGTGTAGGCGAAAGGAATGAAGCCACAACTCGCCATTCCCGCCGAAACACCGACGAGGTTGGCCTCAGCAATTCCCAGATTGAGAAATTGATTCGCAAACTTTCCTTGATAATCATCAAAAACCTGAAGGCCGTTATCGGCAAGAACCGCGAAAACTCTCGGATCTTCCTGCGCAAGTAACGAAAGCTCTTTGACAAATTCGTTTCTCAAGGAAGAACTCCCTCAATCGAACCTTCAATTCCGAGCTCCGCACAGGCGCGTTTCATGTCTTCTCCTTTTGGAAGCTTATAATGCCAGATCGTTTTACCCTCCATGAAGGAGATGCCTTTTCCTTTTATGGTATGAGCGACGATCATACTAGGCTTTCCATCTTCGAAGGGTACTTCCTTAAATGCGGATCGAATTGCATCTGTATTATGTCCGTCGATCTCGCGCACTCCCCAACCAAAACTCTTCCATTTTTCAGTAGCCGGTCGAAGACCACTAATCGTTTCGACTTCGCCCATGCCTTGCAGCTTATTGTAATCCAGAATGCCTACGAAGTTTTCTAGACCCAGATTTCCTGCAAGCAAACTCGCTTCCCAAATGGATCCCTCTTGACATTCACCGTCTCCGACGACGGAAAATACTCGCGCTGAATTCTTCAGCATTTTCAGCCCGTACGCAACGCCCGTCGCAAAGACGAAGCCGTGTCCTAACGATCCCGTAGATGCCTCCACTCCAGGAACGTGGGTCATGTCGGGATGGCCTCCCAAAATTCCATCCGGCCGACAATAACGTTTCAGTTCAGCGCGTGGAAAAAATCCTCGGTCGGCAAGGATCGCATATAATGCGGCACAGCCATGCCCTTTACTCAGAATGAATCGATCTCGATCATTAGAGTCCTGGTTCGTGGGCGTTAGATTTAAAAATTCTGAATAGAGAATCGCTAGAATGTCGATGATCGAATATGCGGGAGCAATGTGGGCGCCGCCGCCATGATGGGCCATCGCCAAAATATCGCGTCTAAGGCGCTGGGCGTAAGCCGTAGGAGAGGGACTCAGAGATTGCACCGTCGTATCGACCATGAGATAGAACTGAAGTAACAGTCTTGAGAGTTTTCGTCAAACACGCTAAGCTTATGGATCTCAAGACTTTTTAGCTCTGGCATAAGGAAGTAAATCATGCACGTTTTAATCACCGGTGGATGCGGTTATGTGGGTTCTGCGCTCACCCTCGAAATGCTTGAAAAGGGGTTCGACGTTACCGTCGTCGACGCGCAATGGTTCGGAAACCCTCTGCCCTCCCATCCTCGCCTGAAAGTCATTGAACTCGATGTCCGCAATACCGCGAAAATTCCGCTGACAGGAGTCGAGTCGATTATCCATCTTGCTAATATCGCGAATGATCCTTGCGTCGACCTTGATCCGAAACTGAGCTGGGAAGTGAATTCTCTAGCCACGATGCAACTCGCCGAGATGGCGACACGTTCGGGTGTTAAGCAATTCATCTACGCCAGCTCAGGTAGCGTATACGGCGTTAAAGAAGAAGCTCAGGTTACCGAGGATCTCATTCCGGAACCGCTCTCCGAATATAATAAAACAAAAATGGTTAGTGACCGAGTAGTGATGAGCTATCGCGACCAGATGGCGGTTCAGTGTATTCGTCCGGCCACGATTTGTGGATTTTCTCCCCGCACCCGACTGGACCTCGCCGTGAACATGCTCACGATGCAAGCGCTAACCAAAGGGATCATCACGGTTCTGGGAGGAGACCAAACTCGCCCGAATATTCATCTGAAAGACATGGTCGGCGTCTACATTCATTTTCTGACGAAGGCCCGTCAGCAGAGTGGAATTTATAACGCTGGCTTTGAAAACATGTCGATTCTGGAACTCGCGCGATTGATTTCATCTTCAATTCCTACCGAAATTGTCACGAAAGAATCCAATGATCCTCGTTCTTATCGACTAAACTCAGACCGCCTTCTTGCCACTGGCTATAAGCCGCAAAAAACCGTTAAAGACGGAATTCAAGAAATCACTGACGCTTACCGTTCCGGAAAACTAAAGGACGAAGATCGTGCGTATAATATTCGGTGGATGAAACAGAAACACATCGCAGGCGCTTAGGAAAATAAAATGAGTCAGTACCTCAAATCGAAATATTTCAAACTTGAAGAATTCAAGGCGACTGCCGACAACCTCAAAAATAAAAATTTAACGATCGTCCAATGCCACGGCGTTTTCGATCTGCTCCATCCCGGACATATACGTCATTTGCAGTCCGCAAAAAAATTAGGGGACATTTTAGTCGTTAGCATCACTGCAGATCGATTCGTTGGAAAGGGCCCAGGACGACCCGCCTTTACCGAACAATTACGAGCCGAAACTCTTTCATGTCTAGAATGCGTAGACTACGTCGTTTTGAGTGAACACCCTTCAGCGGTCCCGGCGATTCAGACCATTCGCCCGAACGTCTATTCAAAAGGAAATGAGTACGCCCAGAAGGAAGCGGATATCACCGGAAAAATTGTGGCAGAAGAAAATGCAGTACAAGCAGTCGGAGGGCGCCTCCATTTTACCGACGATATTACCTTTAGTTCTTCGAGCCTAATTAATTCCTACATGAGTATCTTTACTTTAGAGACCGAAGAATGGCTGAAGGGTTTTCGGAAGAAATATACCGCTGACGATATCACTAACGCAGTAAATAAGGTTTCCTCGATTCGGGTACTCGTGATCGGTGAGGCCATTATCGATGAGTATGATTTTTGTGATGGCCTCGGAAAATCGAGCAAGGATCCGATCCTCGCGATTCATCATCGCAGTATCGAAGCTTACGCGGGCGGAAGCTTAGCTGTCGCGAACCATGCTGCAGGATTTACCGAAAAGGTGGGACTCCTCACGTTCCTAGGCGAAAAGAACTCCAGAGAAGACTTCATCAGGAAATCGCTCTTGCCGAACGTGACGGCTCACTTCGTGAAACGCAAAAACTCACCGACCATCACGAAACGCCGTTTCGTCGACCGACATACGAATGCACGTATCATTGAAGTTTACGATATGAACGACGAAGCTATGGTCGCTTCCGACGAAGCAGAGATCATAGAAAAAATGGATAAACTTTTACCGGAATATGACGTAGTCATCGTTACCGATTATGGACACGGTTTCTTTAGTCCGGCAGTGATCGAAACCCTCTGCAAATCAAAATGCTTTCTCGCAGTGAATACCCAGACTAACGCCGGAAACCGAGGATTCAATACGATTTCTAAGTACCCTCGGGCTGACTACGTTTGTCTCGCCGGCCACGAGATTTCACTCGAAACCCGAATGAAACACGCACCGTGGATCGACCTTGTTTTTGATGTCATTCAACGCGTTCAGTGCCCACGCTTCACCGTCACCCATGGTAAGGACGGAACTTTTCATTACTCGAAAGATTCCGGAATTACTGAAGTTCCAGCGCTGGCGGGAAAAGTAACGGACCGAGTAGGTGCTGGAGATGCCGTTTTAGCAATCACCGCGCTCCTCGCTTATCAGGGTGTGGCTTGGGACCTCGTTGGATTCCTGGGAAATCTTGCGGGAGCCGAAATGGTCGCTGATCTTGGAAATCGAAGGACGATTAACAAGATTTCGCTCTTAAAACACGCTACGGCGTTGATGAAGTAAAGTTTTCTCGCACGAATTTTTCTAAAAGAACATCCGTGGGTTTTGGCTTGAAACCGAATTTTATTAAGCGTTCGATGGAAATCGTGAATGACTTTTTCGAAGACGGTACAATAATCGGAGAGAAGGGTTTACCACAAAATTCAGACATCCTCCGAACGATTTCTCGAATCGTCATACTTCCAGAAGATGCAATATTCAAAACCCCGACGGATTCTGGTTGTCGATTCAACAAGTGATCGATCAGATCAGACACTTCATCGACGTGGGCCATATTATTAAAGGGTAGATCAGGATTCGAGAGCCTGATTTTCTCTCCCTTAAGAACCTTTTCAAGCGTGCCGGAAAGAAAATTATTTTTAGACCGAGGGCCGACAACTCCCGGCAGGCGAATTACGAAAATTTTCCGCGTAGAATTGGCCAAATTTAGAAAAATATTTTCAGCAACTTTTTTTGACCGACCATACGCATCGGGATCGATGGGTGGTGTGTCCTCATCGATGATTGGAACCTGAATATTACCGTAGACCGACATAGAAGAGAGAAATACGAAGTTTTTGCATTCTCCATCAATGGCACATTTGACGAGGTGTCGCGCACCTTCGATGTTGATGCGCGTATAATCATCATCGGATTTTATGGTAGTTGGCACGGCTGACGCACAATGCACCAAAGTATCAAACTCTTTAGGAAAGCCATCCGTTGATGGGAGATCGATTTGGATCCAGTTTATATTTTTTGAATCATTCTCCGGAGGATTCGAAAAATAGGTTCCGAAGACAGTATGTCCCTGACTAAGGAACTTGCGACAGATCGCCAACCCTACCGCGCTGGAAGCGCCTGTGACTAAGACATTCATTTCAGTAACCTTTTAAAAGTAGGTGCCGGTTAGATCGATGCCGAGCGAAGCGAAATCGATTTTCCTGGGAGCGATACGAACCATCTGATTTAAGCCGTAAAGTTCTTCCAGCTGATCCTCGTCCCCAGGTTTCTCGATTACGACATTTTCCATGACGAAGTGGGCCTTGGCTCCATGATCGTGCAGTTTTTTATAGATCGCGAGCCGTTCCAAAAGGCTCGCCGGAAGCATGAAGATGCTACACATCAGAATACCTTCTAAAGTTTCGATCTCATTAAGAGTCGACTCGAGCTGCATATAGCAATTCGGAAAAACGTGTTCACAAAGCGGAAGGATATAAAGCATTCCCTTCCGTGTAGTATAATCCCTCATCATAAGGTTCTGGACAGGAACCGGAATACTGAATCCATTGAACGCGCGAACCGTGACGTAACCTTGGTATCCGTTTCTATTCGGCGATGTAGTTCTAGAATCCACTGGGTTCATTGTAGTTCATTCCGACCTTGGTCGCAGGTCGAGCAGTAATGGGAAGATAAAAAGGTCCGAGTTTTTTTTCGTTCCCGGGTTGGTCGTTGTAAGGGGTAAATAAGCCCTTAAAACGACAATTAAAAGACCAACGGGTCTCGGGTTCGACATTCACCACATTTCCATGAAGTAGATTTGGTGAGAAAAGAAGAAACTCGCCATACTTCACTTCAAGCCACTTCAAATCCTTTTCGACTTCTTTATGAATTGCCTGCATTCCTTCGTTCTTGAAACGGTTCATCGTCGGTAAGATTTCCCGGTTCCGTTTCGGATTCAAAATGAACATGGACTTCGTTCGAAAAACATCGACCAAGGGAGTCCAAAGGACCATCTGGAAAGGTGATTCTCCGCTGAATGAATCGGAATGAATGGGTAGAAGCGAACTATTGTCGTTCGGAAATTGAATCGAGAGGTTAACACGATTTTGCATCGCGAGTTCATTACCCACCAATGCTTCCAGATACTTTCGCGCCAACGTGAAATACCC
>JBGSHQ010000163.1:0-10749 GCA_041752095.1 Bdellovibrionia bacterium | reverse complement strand
CCGCTCACCGGATCAATAAACTCGCACCTCCCACCGGATCGATGGGCGACCGCGCGCTTCACCGAAACCGGGATAAAGCGGGTACGGATCTTCTCAGTTGATGCAGTTTTGGGTGAAGCGACTTCGGGCGCCCGAACCGATGGAGAGCCGATATCGTGTCGACGAGAAGATTTCGTTTTCACTTCAGTTTTCGCTTGAGATTTCGCTTTCAATCGGACTTTCAGAACCCTTCGCGGTTTAAAGTTCTGCTTCCGTTCGATCTCAGTCCGAAGAGCCGCTTTTAGCCTCTCGCACATCGAAAGTGAGGGATTCCCTTGAAGGTTACTAAGCCGCTCTAGCATCTCCATAAATTCTGGATCCGCATCAAACGAAACTCGCGTCGTTTTGGGTCCGGAAGGTTTCAGATGATCTCGTTTTAAGACTGGCTCTGATCCTTCTCGCGCGAGAATTTCCTCCGCCTTCCGAGTCGAAACTCCCGAGATCATTTCTAAAATCTTGGCCGTTTTTTCGGGTAAACACTCCTCTCGCTTCACAAAGGCAGCGAGTTTAACCGCTGAGGTGAGGGTGAGTTCTTCCGCCTGAATTTTTTCTTTCACCTCGGGCACCGCTCTCATGAGGGTGATGGCCGAAACGCGCTCGGATGCGCCCGACTCGGAATACCCCAGAGCCTTATGAACATAGAGCCATAAGGTCGAGTACCCGCGTTCGCTATAAAGCCGCCTCGCATCCACCTCGGCGAGGAATTCGAGTAGAGCGAAGGTCGCCGCTTTTTCGGTCTTCGAGGCTACGACTGTTTTTTCATGGAGGGTTTCGTTTGAGAGTGATTTGAAATTCATGGATGAAACTATAACCGAAGATTTTTGGTCTCTTTAAACGCCCAAAACAGCTCTTAAATCGAGCGATCGAGGAAAATTTTTTAAAAACATGAAAGAGTTTACGATCGAGTTTTCACAGGCCACCTCGCACGTGAGCGGGAACATTAGAGTGGTTCACATAAATTTTTAGAGATTTTCAAAATTTCCCGTCAATCTTTTTATTGAATTCTTTTCTATTTTTTAAATTCTTTTTAAAACTTTTAGAAAAAACTGATCAGCTCCAGAAGCAATCACCGGATCAGTTCCAGAAAAAATAACCGGATCTGGGACCGCTATAAAATTTGAGAATCTAACATACCGGTCCGGTTCCACCCTTCGTATGCGGGCGCCCGAAGGTGGATACCCCGCAATGGGGCTCAGTCTATGACTCTAGTTTCCCGCACAAAGACCGCACGCCTAACCAAAGTAATCCGAACTAACCCTATCCACTGGCCTGTTGAATTTTAGGTGCCTTAACCCGGTCAGCGAATTCATACTTATTCAGAGTATGAATCGCGGCACGGAAGCCTGAGCGAACGAGGTCGGAAAGATTTTTAGTCGAAAGCGAGAAGTGTTCACCGAAGAACATCTTCGTGTCCTCGGGGCTCGGATGAAAGTAGATCGAATCGACATCACGACGATGGTGTAACTCCGACTCCAGGATGCCGAGGATTCGGTGCGCATGTTCTTCTGCGAGTCCGACTTGCTTACAGTATTTTTCTACGGCAAGAATCGCGGAGCGCTGAGTTTCCTTATTATAGATATACTGATTCACTTTCTGCTCGATCACGAGATAGATCGATTGGATGAGAATCGCAGGAATACCGTGATTCGTAAGAGATCCTATTTCTTTTTGCCAGTGGTACGGCTGGTGAGTGTAGGAAGCAAAAATGAGATCACAGCCTGCATCGACTGCGACGTGAGAGGAGAGTGTGTCCCTAATTTCTCCGTCAATGTAATGCACATCTTCTCCTGCCGCGTTTTTAATTGAGTAAGGCGAGTAGATGAACGGGAGAGTGCTTGAAGCTGCGCAGGCATCAGAAATGGTGACGTTATTATCGTACTGACAAGTCAGATCATGCGGAGGCGGAGAGTAAGAGTATTTTCCGAATACGACTTTCCGCGAATGGTTCAGCTGAGTCGCAACTATGAAGAGATCGGAGGCATAGTCTTGAAATTTATTCGATGGAAGCACTTCTTCACGCAGAAATTGTTCAATCCCTGCGGTCGTGAAAAGCCCGGTTGCCTTAATCCAGCGTAGTTCCAGAATCGATTCGAAGTTCCCTTTGATGAGGGCTTGGGTGATGGATTTCAGGAGTGCGACCTGAGATAGCTGCTCCCGGGCAAGACCTGGCCGAAGTTTAAGCATCGTCGGATAAGACAGTTTTGGGAGAATTTTTGGGATCGCATCGCGTGGATCGGTAGGCTTCCGCCCGATGAAACTATTGAAAATATTTTCGAGTGAGAATCCAGCGGCGAGATAGGCGGAAATCACACTTCCGGCGCTTGAGCCAACAAACGTAGAGATTTCCATGGGTTCGGAAGGGCGCGGCGCTACTCCGGGAGCAGAAAGGCCTCCGGAAAAACGAAATCCCCGCTCTTGGAGCGCTAACGCAACGCCCAAATGAAAGGCCCCCGCCTTCGTGGCGCCGCCACTGCAGATGAATCCGATCTTCTTTTTGGGGCCGATTTTAATGCGCTCGCTCATAAGCTATTTTATGAGAATAGTTGAAGTTTTAGCTCCTGGAAATACAATGTTTCTATGTCAGCTCACGATCACGACTCCGGTACCTGGATCCCCCTTATGGACTACGCCATGCAGAATGGCGTCAGTCTTTCGACGCTTCGTCGTTACATTAAGGCGGGAAAAGTTCAATTCAAGTCCGAGAACGGAAAATATTTAATCCTCTCCAGCCAACCTGCCTCGATCGACTGGTTACGACCGTCGGAAATCGATACTGCTCCGTCCGGAATTGAAGTGAGAGTTTCAGGACTCGAGGTCGAACTTAAAAAGGCACAAGAAGAAATTTCTGAACTAAAAATGCTGGTGGCCCTCTATGAAGAGCGACTTTTCCAAAACCTACCGGCACAAATTTAAAGTGCGAAACTTAATTTTTCTCTGTGCCACTGTTCTGTTTTCGGTTTCGGTATTTTCACAATCCTCATTTGCAAGCCCAGAACTCGATCGCCAGTATGCACTGACGTCGATCGGAATCCTTCGCGCATGGGATAACGTTGATGGGCTCTTTGGTGACATGGTTACTAAAACTTTTTCGGAACACCTTGCTGACCAGTCTCGCTTTGTTGTTCAGGATTTAACGAAAGCAAATCAGCTTCTGATGTCTTCGAAAGTTTCGTATGCAAAAGTGATCGAAGACCCAGAAGTCCTAGGAACACTTGCGAAAAATTTTAAAATCGATTCTTTTTTAAGAACTAAAATTTATAAAGAAGGCCCGAATTATCGTTTCACCATCGACTGGGTTCATGCTCAGAAACTCCAACTCATTGCTAGCGAGTCCGTAGAAGTTGCCGAACCCTTTAAGGGTGAAGGAAAGCTAGGGACCGAAGAGTTTCGAGGCGCACTTCGGAGCGCTCTTGATCGACTGATCGCGCACGTTCCGTTTAAGGGCTCGGTCACGGGCCGTGATCAGACTTCGGTAACGGTAAACCTCGGTATCACCTCAGGGATAAAAAAAGGCGATACCCTTGTTTTTGCGACCCTGGATGAAGTGAAATTTCATCCCTTACTGAAAACGATCGTGGACTGGCGCCTCACTCCGACCGGAAAAGCAACGGTCGATGAGGTGGACGATGGGCTCGCGTTTGCGAAAGTGGACACAGAAGAATACGGACGCCAAATTCTCCGCTTCCAAAAAATAGTCCAGATCATTCCTGCAGCAGAAAGTGTTTCGATCGCTTCGCAGTCCCTCGACACGGAAGCGATGGAGAAAAAAGCAAAAGAGCCACCCCGTATTGGATACATTGCCCCAGGATTAATGTTGGGTTCAGCATCGAGGGAAACAGCCACAAATACGGGAAGCGGAATGCTTTATGGGTTGAAAGCTGAAGCGCAATCCTGGTTCACGAGCAATGTATTTGGTGAGCTACGATTTGCTTACGGTACCGCAGGTTTTACACAGAAATCGATTTCGACCCAAACCACAAATTTAGAGGGCGTTAGCACTAGTTTTTCTCAGTACCGTCTTTCACTGGGTTACTTTTATCATGTCACTTCTAATTTTTTCGGTCCGAAGGGATGGGTTAAAGGTGGACTTCAGGGAACGACTTACGGACTCCCTCTCGACTCCACAACTCAGACCGCAAAAGCATCTTACTCAGGATTTTTTCTTGGATTGGGCGGCGATCTGCCTGTTCGGGGAGACTATGGCGCGATTCTCGATGTTGACTTTGGTGTTTTCGGGACGGGAACGGATGAAGGAAATTTCTTCGGCTCAAGTTCGGGAAGCTCTTCGCTGAATGTTTTTGTCGGAGGTTATGGATGGATCGAGCCTAAGATGAAGCTCCAAGTCGGTATCGATTTTAAATCCCACTCAATGGATTTTTTAAATGGGGCTTCGATTTCGAACCGCGTTTTCGCAATTTCTCCATCACTCCTTTTCTATTTCTAAGAAGTACTTATGATTCCTGAAAAAATATCCGCACGAGCAAAGAAGCTCGCTGAAGTCTTAGAACACCATAATCATCGATACTATGTACTAGATGAGCCTGAAATTTCAGATGCGGAGTATGACCGCCTTTTCCAAGAACTCGAGTCACTTGAAAAGGCTTACCCGAAATTAAAAACTCCGAATAGCCCAACTTCACGCGTTGGCGGTGCGCCGGTCGAATCTTTCGGTAAAATTCGGCACGTCGTTCCGATGCTTTCTCTTGCGAACGCATTCCGCGAAGAAGACTTAACCGCTTTTGATGAGCGGATGCGGAAGCTACTCGAGAAAAAAGAGGGTGAAAAGATCGAGTATCATGTCGAATTAAAGTTCGACGGACTTTCGATGTCGCTCACTTATGAAAATGGCGAGCTTCTTTATGCCGCTACTCGGGGTGATGGAGAGGTCGGTGAAGACGTCACCCATAATATTCGCACGATTCGTTCGATCCCGCTAAAGCTCACTGGCGAAAACATACCCTCGAAGATCGAGATCCGCGGCGAAGTGATCATTCCGCTGAAAGACTTTGAAAAACTAAACCAAGAGCAAGAAAAGCGTGGCGATAAAATTTTCGCGAATCCTAGAAATGCAGCTGCTGGTACGATTCGGCAACTCGATCCTAAAGTCGCAGGCTCTAGGCCTTTAACCGCGTTTTGGTACGGGGTCGGGGCATGTGAGGGGAGAGCGTTTAAATCGGTCGATGACCTTCAGAAAAATTTTAAGTCTTGGGGACTCTTAACGGGTACCCACCGTAAGGTTTGCCAGGGCGTGAGTGAGGTCATGAAGTTTTATCGTAAGATCGAATCGATCCGCGATGACCTCGGTTATGAAATTGATGGAATTGTTATTAAATTAAATCTACTCAGAGAGATCGATCTCGCGGGGTATGTTTCACGCGCTCCTCGCGGAATGGTCGCTTTTAAATTTCCTCCTCGTCAGGAAACGACAGTGATCGAAGATATCTTAGTGCAAGTCGGTCGGACGGGGGCGCTCACTCCAGTCGCCGCTCTTAAACCTGTAAAAGTAGGTGGAGTGGTCGTCAGTCGAGCGACTCTACATAACCAGGACGAAATCGACCGAAAAGATATCCGAATCGGTGACACCGTTTATATTCAGCGAGCGGGGGATGTGATTCCTGAAGTAGTACGGGTCGACGTGAGTAAGAGAACTGGAAAGGAAAAACCCTTTAGTATTCCTGACTGGTGTAAGGCTAACGGAATTCAGTTCGAACGAAAAGGGGGCGAGTCGGCTTATCGCGCGGTGAATGCGGGAGGAGAATTAATAAAACGCCGGATCGAACATTTTGCGATGAAAGACGCGATGAATATCGATGGACTCGGTGAAAAAATTATTGAGCAATTACTCGAGTCGAAAAAAATTCAGAGTTTCGCAGACCTCTATCGTTTAAAGCTTTCAGACTTATTAGCGCTTGAGGGGTTTAAGGAAAAATCTTCGCAGAACCTAATCGACTCGATTAGCGCGACTAAAAAATCGGAACTCTACCGAATTCTTTTTGGGCTCGGGATTCGCCATGTCGGCGAACGTACGTCGAAGACACTCGCTAATTACTTTGGCTCGATCGAACCCATCTTAAAAGCATCAGAGGAAGAATTTACCGCGATCCATGAAATTGGACCCGAAGTGGCTCGGTCTCTTTACGACTATTTTTCTTCAAAAGCGGGCGCCACTGAAGTGAAAGAACTTTTAAAATTTGTCGAACCGATAGCGCCTCGTAAAAGCGGAGGAGCGGGAGCACTTTCTGGAGCTACGGTAGTGCTTACGGGAACGTTTCCGACGCTCAGCAGAAGTGAAGCGACGAGACTCGTGGAGGATGCTGGAGGAAAAGTTTCTTCCAGCGTTTCTAAAAAAACGACGTTTATAGTAGCGGGAGTGGATGCCGGAAGTAAGCTCGATAAAGCCCAAGAACTGGGGATCGAGGTGCTTGATGAGGCTAGTCTTTTAAAGAAGCTTGGAAAATAATTCTTTAGAGCAGCGCGCATTCTAACTCTTCTTCTGTCTTATCTTCTCGGTGTTATTTTTTATAGTTACAGTGTTTGACTTCCGTTTTCGGATGAGTAATGTCGACCTGCACCAAATTATTGGTCTTAAACGTCACTCTGAGAGGTACTCATGAATAAGTTTGTATTGGTCACCATTGCTTCAGCACTTCTTTCGATTTCTGCATTCGCTGCACCTAAAGTCGGCGACACTGTAACGATGGAAGGATCGATGGCAGGTATTCCTGTAACTATCGTTGAGTCCATTATTTCTTATAATGCGAACACTGATGTATTTGTCGTTCGCCAGAGTCAGACGATGGGAACTCAGACTCAAACTGTAGAACAGAACGCCCCATCCCAAAACATCATGTCTGAAGAAACTGGCGCAATGGTTGTAGCGAACTGTGCTGCTATGGGTGGATCGTTAGAAACCATCAATGTTAAAGCTGGCGCTTTCAATGCTTGTAAGCTTCCTATCGATGCTACTTCGACGGTTTGGGTTGCTAGCGTTCCATTCGGAATGGTTCGTATGGATGCAACTTCGCCTGACGGAAACCTTTCCGTAGGTCTTTCGTCATTTTCCCGCGGTCAGTAATTTTAGTTTTTCATGTCGAGGTTAGGAACCACGTCGCTTAACGACGAGTTTTCCTGCCTCGACATCCTTTAAGAGCCGGTCCCACTTATCTTTATAAGTTCCGTAACGGGTGTGAAACTGGCCAACCCTGAATCTTAAATTAGTCGTAGGTTTAGGTGCTGCCTGAATCTTTAGGATTAAATCTTCAAGATGCTTTCTCTGAGTCACAGGTGGTGTTCGCTCCATACCTTGGACCCACATGTTATAGAGATTCGTGATCTGCTCCATCATGATTTCGCACTTATTTAAAAGCTCGATCAGGATCTGGTCAGTGGTAGTGGCTTTATCGAGATCCGCATTGGGATCGATACTGCGCATCTGCTCTTTCAGATCTTTCTTTTCTTCCTCGATACGAGCTTCTTCTTTTTCACGAAACCGCGACCATGCGTCTTTTGCCATGTTCTAAGTTTATCACGGCTATAAAATTCGTGTTAAGACCGAGGAATGAAAATGAAGACTCAGTATGTCTGTCAGAACTGTGGCTATACGAGTGCGAAATGGCTCGGTCGGTGTCAGTCCTGTGAGTCATGGAATTCGATGATGGAGGAAAAGCCTGAAAGCGACGCCGCGGCAGGCTCACTCTCTTCGGTTCGTGAAGATTTTAAAACTTATAAGGATTTAGATAAACGAAATCCGGATGTTATTTCACTCGACGAGGTCGAATCTAAAACATCGAAGAAACGTCTTTCGACGGGAATGGTGGAACTTGACCGGACTCTAGGTGGGGGATTAGTTCCCGACGCTTTTACTTTACTCGGTGGTGATCCAGGTATCGGAAAATCGACGCTCCTTCTTCAGCTCGCTAAGGGACTACTCGAAGGTAATCCAGAACTGCGAATTCTTTATGTTTCGGGCGAGGAGTCGCTCGACCAGATCGCCGCGCGAGCGAAGCGAATGGGAGTGAAAGGAAACGGCAGAATTTTTCTTGCTGCTGAGACCCAGCTTGAGCGCGTATTTGCTACCGTCCAAGAATTAAAGCCGAGTGTGCTCTTCATGGACTCGCTTCAGACTTTCACTTCGAATTATTCTCAGAGTGCTCCCGGAAGTGTTTCACAGGTGAGGGAGATTACATCACGCCTGATGGCTCTCGCAAAAACTGCGGGAGTGGCAGTGTGGCTCGTAGGCCACGTTACGAAAGAAGGAACGATCGCTGGCCCGAAGACGATCGAGCACATGGTGGATACTGTTCTTTATTTCGAGGGAGAGGGGGGGCAGAGTTATCGCCTCCTTCGTACAGTAAAAAATCGTTTTGGAAGCACGAACGAACTCGGTGTATTCGAAATGGAGTCAGATGGATTAAAGGAAGTTCTAAATCCGTCGAGTTTATTTCTTTCCGAGCGAAAAGAAATGGTTTCCGGTGTGGCGATTACGGCTTCGCTGGAGGGATCGCGACCACTCCTCGTCGAACTCCAAGCACTGATCGTTCCGAGTGGGCTTGCGATGCCGAGAAGAACGGCGCAGGGGATCGATCACTCGCGTCTCGCAATTCTTGCAGCGATTTTAGAACGCCACATGGGTCTACCCCTCATACAGAAGGATTTATTTTTTAATGTCTCGGGTGGTCTTCGAATTTCTGAACCCGCGGTGGATCTCGCAGCAGCAGCAGCGATCTGGTCGAGTGTGGAAGAAACTTCGATTCCCGGTAACTGGCTCTTTTTAGGGGAGCTCGCGCTTACGGGTGAAGTTCGCCGCGCACCTCAGATGGATATTCGAATCGCAGAGGCTAAAAAACTGGGTTTCTCGACCGTCGTGATTCCTGAAAACTCACCGAAGAAAGTTTTCACGGATGCGGGAGTGAATCTCATCACCGTATCGCGGATTCGTGATCTCATTCGGGTGCTGGGGAAGTAATCGATACCTAGTCTGATACCCGGATCCATCGACTGGTTTTCGCCATAGGATCGCCCTGTATTGCGTTTTGTAAGTAGAGATTCGTGGTCTGCCCTTTGCTTTATGGATTTAGCCAAATCCAGCAGTGCAGATGGAAATGCCTCCTTTCCGTTCCTACCAAGAACAAAAAGGAGGTGATCTCTATGAGAAATAACGATGCAAACCGTTATTTTAAGTATCGGATCCAGCTTGAAAAACTTAAACAGAGAACTTGGTGCCTTGTAATCATTACCAAATTCCTGGTTTTTCTAGCGTTAGTTTTTCGTCTCTATGGGTGAGTAGGTCCGGGTACAGCATAACCGGAGACTCTCATGACGAGGGCTGCTGGGTTTGGTCTCTTTACTTTAGAAGACGGTCACGAATTTCGATAAGTTCTCTAATCGCAGCGGACTTAATCTGAACTTCCTTATCAGAACTCTTATCCATTGTATCTAAGTCGTAAGCCGAAAAATCAGCATTCTTCCAAACATTCACCAGATTTTCATCCGTCATTGGATCGATGCCGAGTCGAATTAATGACTCTCTAGTTTCGATTGCATATTTTAGCGAGAGGATAATTTTCTCTTCAATTATAGTTTGAGTTGTAGCATCGAGTTTAGGCTTCCAGCTTCTATTCATTAAGCCACTCGTGCCTATACGCCATATTTTATTCAAACTATTGGGGCTGTTACCAAATGAATCTGAATCTGAGTGCGAGTAGGCATATGCCATTAGGAAATTTGATCTAATTCGTAGAAGAAACTCGGCTTCTTTTCTATATTTTCCGACAATATTGACGAAAGTCGGTATATTAGCTTCGCTTATTTCTCCACGATTTCGCAGTTGGTCCATTTCGAGTCCTTTTACTAAAAGGTCTAAAGGACGAAGAGTCTCTAGTCCCGAGTTCGTTAGAAGATCGGCTTGTAGAGGATTTACATAGTGCAGGGTTGCTGCGAATGCATAGAGTACTTGAAAATTTTTAGAGGTTTTAGTCGCACTGACTTCAGAGCGATCACCTATGAAGCCTTGAATTTTCGTGAGGAGTTCTCGAACACTCTGCTCGAGAGCAACATCGCGAGATACTTCACCGATACAGGTCGGTGACCACACTTGGTACTCAAACCCTTGCATGTATTCTGCGGCCTCAGCAAGTCGTCCCGCAATGTTTTCTGCATTTCGAATATCGTCGAAATCTTTATCACGCGAAACCTTCGCATTCCCTTGGCGGAGTGATCGGTACATCACGCATGTGGTTTTAGACATACCGTCGGTGGTGGTTTGCATTCCCATCGTCGCATCATGCATGTCAGTCAGCATGCAACCAGAAGTAGCGATAAGCGCTGTTGCGAGTGAAAATTTTAATGCGGATCGTGATTTTGTTTGGTTCATATTAATCCCCCTTCAGGACTTTAAATTTATCTCGATGATCTATATTAACTTTGTTCGTTATCTTTTTGGTTTAGTGAGTATTGTTCACGTAAAAAATTACGGTTTCCAAGTATCGAATTCACAACTTAGGTCAACCCTACAACGTGATATAAATCCATCATCTCGTTTGTATTTAATTGTTTCCTCGTTCGTAACGGTGGTTTTTAGATTTATGATGAGTTCAGAACGGAGTTGTCGACTCAGAATTAGGTCAGTACATTCTTTCGCTGCAGAAACTCCAGATTGACCGCAAGTATCTGCTTCACTCCATAAATTTTGTGACACATGCTCAGTCGCAG
>JBGSHQ010000162.1:0-18866 GCA_041752095.1 Bdellovibrionia bacterium | reverse complement strand
GATCGTCTTCATAGACGATTCCAGCCTTATCAAAGAACTCTTGTTTAGCAGCGAATACTTCGCGGTAGTATTCTCCAGTCGTAAACTCTTCGACAACAGGATCAAGGTATTTAAAAATCTGTGACGGAAGGTGGGCCGTAGCAGAGGCACTCATAATTTATTATCCATGAGGTCGATAAATCGTGTGAAAAGAATTCTCGAGTCATGTGGACCCGGACAAGACTCAGGGTGGTACTGGACCGAAAATGCTTTAGATCCCTTAACGCGAACGCCTTCAACTGTTTTATCGTTCAAGTTAATATGAGTCACCTCAAGATCTGCTGGGAGAGTTTTATCGTCTACCGCATAACCATGATTCTGTGAGCTGATCTCAACTCGACCGGTTTCGATATCTAAAACAGGCTGATTCCCACCCCGGTGGCCGAACTTCATTTTATAAGTCTTAGCGCCTTTTGCGAGCGAAAGTATTTGGTGGCCCATGCAAACCCCAAATACAGGAACTTTACCCAAAATTTTTCGAAGTGCTTCCGCAGCGTAGGGAGCGGCAGATGGGTCGCCAGGGCCATTAGAAAGAAAAACTCCATCGGGTTTTTTTGCCAAGACTTCTTCAGCGGTAGACTTGGCAGGCATGACAGTGATGTCACACCCAAGAGCATGAAGAGACCTGAGAAGATTCCACTTCACGCCGTAATCAATCGCCACCACGTGGTGTCTTTTCTTTTTTTCTCCCGATTCTGGAATTTCAAAAGAAGGAACGTCTTGTTTTCCGAGTTTTAGAATTCGCTGGTCAGCGGCTTTCGGGTGTGGCCATAAATAGGCTTCTTTCGTAGAAACCTCGCCTATTAAATCTCTTCCCTCAAACTGAGGAAGTTTTGCTAAAAGTTCTTTTGCCTTCGAAAGTTCTGAAGCCGGAAGAATGACCCCACGGACGACGCCACTCGATCGAAGGTGTCGAGTGAGTGCGCGGGTGTCTACACCATGAAGTCCGGGAATTCCCGCTTCCTTTAAATAGGTATCGAGAAGAGCAACCGATCGAAAGTTAGAAGGAGCCTCGGAAAGCTCATGAACGATAAAGCCTGCACACCAAGGGTGAGCACTTTCAGGATCATCAAGGTTCACGCCCGTATTACCAATATGAGGGACCGTCATGCAGATGATCTGCCCGTAATAAGAAGGGTCGGTTAAGATTTCCTGATAACCCGTGAGTGAAGTATTGAAAACGACCTCGCCGTAACCCCGGTCTCGGGTTATGCCGCCAGATCGCTGGGCCGCAAGAATTTTTTCGGATCCCGCCGGAGCCCCAAAAAGAAAACCATCGAAAACAAGTCCGTTTGGGTGATTTTTATCTTCAAGAACAAGTACGCCAGGAGTTTTCATCTATTTAATCTTTACACCTTTTTAAAAATTTTCGGAAAACTTTACGTCCCCGTTAACGAGCGTGAGCATGACTTTTCCGGTCAGGGAATGGCCAATGAAGGGAGAATTTTGTGATTTTGAATGGTTACATTCGGCAGTGAATTTCCACTCGCGCTTAGGGTCGAGCAGGGTGAGATCTGCGGCATTGCCTACGCGCAGACTTCCATAAGGAATTTTCAGGAGTTTTGCAGGTGCCACCGTAAGCGATTCGACCCATCGATCGAGTGAGATGATTCCGTCGCTCACGAGTTTAAAAGTAATGGGAACAGCGGTTTGGAGGCCGATGATTCCGTTACTCGCTTCAGAAAACTCAACCGCTTTATCGATGACGCCATGAGGAGCGTGGTCGGTTGCGATTGCATCTATTAAACCGGTTTTAACGCCGTCTTGAAGTGCTTCAACGTCTTTTTCGGTTCTAAGGGGTGGCGACATTTTATAAGCCGTGTCGTAACTCCGAACGCATTCTTCAGTGAGGGTAAGATGATGTGGACTTGCTTCTGCGGTAACCGGAAGTCCGTCGTGTTTAGCTCGGCGAATGTGTTCCAGCCCGATTGCGCTTGAGATGTGTTGGATGTGGACAGGGCACCCTGTGAGTCTGGCGAGAGCAACCTCACGCGCGATCATAATTTCTTCAGCTGCTGCGGGAATCCCCCTCAGCCCAAGTTCGTTAGAGAGTGCACTTTCATTCATGACGCCCTTACCGACGAGATTTGCATCTTCTGCGTGAGAGATGATGGGAATTCCGAAAGCTTTTGCGTAGTCCATTGCTTTACGCATCAGGTACGAATTCATGACCGGCATACCGTCGTCACTTATAGCGAGAGCGCCCTCACGAACCATTCCGCCGATTTCTGCAAGCTCTTCCCCTTTTAAGCCTCGGGTAACGGCGCCAACGATGTGTACGCGACAAGCTGCAACGGCTTTCGCTTTTTCGCGAATATAGGCGGTGACATAAGGCGTATCATTCACGGGTAGCGTATTTGCCATGCAGGCAATGCTTGAAAAGCCCCCAGCGGCTGCGGCTAGAGTACCTGTCTCGATCGATTCTTTATATTCAAGCCCGGGTTCACGAAGGTGCACGTGAAGATCGATTAATCCCGGCATTGTGATCATTCCGTTCGCTTCGATGACCCGCATTCCAGGTTTTACGGGAATAGCGCCTGGCTTATCGATTGCTCGAATTTTTCCTTCATCTACCCAGATGTCGCGGATCTCATTTAGTTTCTGAGAGGGGTCGACTACGCGTGCATTTTTAATCAGGAGAGATTCAGTTTTCATCTTCAAACTCCTTCGATCCACTTTTCAAGTTTAGGCCGATCAATGACGGTTGCGAGAACTGCCATTCGAATGAGTACACCATTAAAAACTTGGTCGAGAATCACCGAGCGGGGACCGTCAGCAACTTCGGTATCGAGTTCCACGCCTCGGTTTACTGGACCCGGATGGAGAATGATACAGCCGGGTTTTAGAAGTTTTGCCCGTTCGCGTGATAGGCCCCAGAAAGCAGAGTATTCTGCAAGCGAAGGAAGTTGCATCCGGTTTTGACGTTCGAGCTGAACCCGGAGGGCCATCACCACGTCGGCATCACCGAGTAAAGATTCAGGGCGATAAGCATAATCGACGCCGAGTGTTTCTGGGACAGGAGGGAGAAGAGTCGGTGGGGCACAAACCGCGACCGAAGCTCCCATTTTCCTGAGGAGGTGAATATTCGACCTGGCCACTCTAGAGTGTGCAATATCACCGAGAATAACGACTCGTTTTCCTGCAACGGTTCCGAGTTTTTCTTCCATGGTGTAGAGGTCGAGCAGGCCTTGGGTGGGGTGCTCATGGAATCCGTCGCCAGCATTCACTACCGGGACCGAAACATTTTTCGCTAAATATTGGGGTGATCCTGCTGATGAATGTCGAACGACAATCGCGTGAGGTCCCATGGCTTCTATATTTTTCGCGGTATCAATCAGGGTTTCACCCTTCGCGACCGAAGAAGTCGATGTCGCAAAATTAAGTGCGCTCGCCCCTAACTTTCGTATGGCAACCTCGAAACTCATTTTTGTCCGAGTAGAGTTTTCAAAAAACAAATTCACAATCGTCTTTCCCGTTAAAATGGGAATCGAAGCGCTTTGACCCTCTTCTTTTTCTTTTCGTAGAACAGGCGCCATTTTTTTTGCTGCATCGAGAAGGAATCTGATTTCGGTGGGAGTGAGGTCAGCGGCAGCTAAAAGGTGCTTCATCTTCATTCTCCTATTTTATTCGTTTAAAGAGTCGATCGAATCGTATTCGAGAAAACCAGTCACCGCCTGATCGACCGGGGGGTTGGATTGATAGCCAAACAAAAAGCGCCTTACCCCGAATCATTTGTACGGGCGAAGCTCCCGAGGATCGAACCCGGCGCCCCTCATAGGGTGCAGATCTTAAATCGCCTGCAACATAAATGCTATCAGGAGGGACGACCGTTTCTCCTTCAGTCACTAAAACGGGTGGTTCAAAGCAAACTTCGTAGGAAACGGAGTTTGGAAGCGTTTCGTGAGTGCAAAGATCTCCGCCTAAAGAAGGTGAAGTCATCGACTTACCATTTAGAATAAGAGCCGATTTCGTCAACTCGACTCTGTCTCCCGGAAGGCCAACGACGCGCTTGATGTATTCGCGACCCGGCTCTTCTGGAAACTCGAGAATGACGACATCACCGTAATTGGGTAGCTTTTTACTGACGCGATTTTTGGTGCCCGGGATACGGATTCCGTATGAAAGTTTAGAAACAAAAAGGGTATCTCCGGCCTCAACGGCGGGTTGCATCGCCCGAGATGGCATTCGGTAAGCTTCGAGAATGAAGTAACGAATAAAAACCGCGATCAAGATCGAACCCCCGATCGCCAAGCTGTAATCCCGAATGACTTTGCGGGCTTCTTTTTCAGCTCTTTTTTTACTCAACTGTCTTCACTCCTTCCGGATAAATTAATCGACTTTCAACACGGCTAAAAACGCTTCTTGCGGGATTTCAACCGATCCAATCGATTTCATCCTCTTCTTTCCTTCTTTTTGTTTTTCGAGGAGTTTTCGTTTTCGGGAAATGTCCCCACCGTAACATTTTGCGGTAACGTTTTTCCGAAGAGCCGAAATACTTTCTCGTGCGACAATCTTCGATCCAATGGCTGCTTGAATTGCAATTTCAAACATTTGGCGATCAATCAGTTCTTTCATTTTCTTTGTGAGGTCTCGCCCACGAACCGCAGCTTTTTCACGGTGAATGATGAGTGAAAGGGCATCAACGGGTTCGCCATTAATGAGAACATCGAGTTTTACGAGATCGGCAGGTCGGTAATCCGATAGATCATAGTCCATCGACGCGTAACCCTTGGTTGCAGATTTTAATTTATCAAAAAAATCGAAAACCATTTCATTCAGCGGTAGGTCGTAGAGAAGAGTCACTCGGTCCTTGGTGACGTAATCCATTTTGATTTGGACACCACGACGATCGTTTAAAATTTTCATCACAGCCCCGACATATTCAGCCGGCATGTGCACCGTCATTTTAATAAACGGTTCTTCAATCACTTCGATCAGAGTCTGATCAGGAAGGCGCGCTGGGTTGTCGACGAGGAGTTCTTCGCCGTTCGTTTTCTTAACCTTGTAAATAACGGAAGGTGCAGTCGTAATCAGGCTAAGATTATATTCGCGCTCGAGTCGTTCTTGAACGACGTCCATGTGAAGTAAACCCAAGAAACCGCACCGAAAGCCGAACCCAAGTGCAGTCGAAGTTTCAGGTTCGAACGTAATCGCAGAATCGTTAAGCCTGAGTTTTTCGAGCGATTCTTTTAGATCGTTATATTCATCGGCATCGATGGGATAAACACCACAGAAAACCATTGGCTTTGCTTCTTTAAAACCCTCAATCGGGGTCTTCGCGGGATTTCCCGCTTCCATGATCGTATCGCCCACTTTCATGTCGCGAACATCGCGAATGCCGCAAACAATCGCGACGACTTCACCGGAGTTCACGGAATCCACATCGGTAAATTTAGGAGTAAAGATTCCAAGGCGTTGAACTTCGAATTCTTTTCCCGCATGAGCGAGGTAAATTTTCGATCCTTTTTTAATACTGCCCTCAAAAACGCGAACGAGTGCAATCACGCCTTGGTAAGTGTCGTACCAACTATCGAAAATGAGAGCACGGAGGGGTTCGCCATCCGCATCTTTCGGAGGAGGGAAGTATTTAACAACGGCTTCGAGAATATCATCAATCCCAATTCCAGATTTTGCCGAACAAAGAACTGCGCGTGAGGTATCAACAAGCCCGATCACTTCATCAATCTCAGCCTTCACTCTTTCGGCGTCAGCAGAGGGAAGATCGATTTTATTAATGGCAGGAAAAACTTCGAGATTATTCTCCAGCGCCATGAAAACGTTTGCGAGAGTCTGAGCTTCGACTCCCTGAGAAGCGTCGACAACGAGTACGGCTCCTTCACATGCTGCGAGAGAACGGGAAACTTCATAAGTGAAGTCGACATGCCCCGGTGTATCGATCAGATTCAGAATATAAGTCTGACCATCTTTTGCTTTATAATTTAAACGTGCGCACTGGGACTTGATCGTGATTCCACGCTCGCGCTCGATATCCATCGAGTCGAGAAGTTGGGCTTCCATTTGTCGGGCAGCAACTGTTCCCGTTCGTTCGAGTAAGCGATCGGCCAGAGTCGACTTGCCGTGATCGATGTGCGCGATAATGCAGAAATTTCGTATATTTTTAGCCATGTGTCGGTCCACATGGGTTATCAAAACCAAGGCTGGAAGCGAAATTAATCCAGCGCCTTTTTTAAAAAGAAAAGAACGATGAGGGGGAGGACCAGGAGGAGTGAAATCCCTCCTTCCATGGTGAACATTTCCCATAAGACGGGAACCTGAAATGGCTTCTCAGGAGTCGGGGTAGCTGGGGATTCATTTGTTGACTTTTTCATTCCACCTCTCCATAAGTGGGCGCTAGTCCACTAGGATCTATCTTATGTCTGCTTCGGATGATTCGTCTAAAATATTAAAGAATCTTAGGGTCGACGATCTTTCGCGTGGCGGCAATGGTGTCGCACGAGATGGGCGTCGCGTGGTTTTTCTTCCTCTTACGCTAAAGGGGGACGTTGTGACCGCTCGCATTATTTCTGAAGATAAGCGTTTCGCAACCGCGGAGGTCCTAGAGATTACAGAACCCTCCCCGGATCGCGTCGCACCCCGGTGTACCGTTTTTGGCAAATGTGGAGGATGCACCTGGCAGCATGTTCCTTATGAGCAGCAGTGGAAAACGAAACGCGAGGGCGTAATCCATGCTCTTTCTCGTACCGCTGTTACTCTCGAAGGAATTTCCCTTCATGAATTTCCAGCCGCGAACCCTTGGAATTATCGAAATCGAATTCAACTTCGCGCACGGCCGGGAGTGCTTGGCTATTATGCGCGTCGATCGAATGATCTAGTCGGAGTCGACCGCTGTGAAATTGCTCGCGAAGAATTAAATGCACTTCTTCCCGAACTCCGAACCGAAGCGGAAGCTCTGCTCGCCAAAAAAATTCAAGCAGGCGAATCAGAGCCAGAAGTGAAGGTCGAGGTCGATGTTCTTCCCGATGGTTCGACGAGAAAGGCCTGGAACTCGAGGCACGCAGCGCTTGGGTTTCGGCAGGTGAATGACGAGCAGAATGAAAAATTACGTGGATTCATTCGCGAGCGTTTAACCGAAGGCGCACATGTTTTTGATCTTTTCGGTGGAGCGGGTAATTTTACTTACGACGATGCCACTCGCTACGGATGGGTCGAGTGTGTTGACATCGGATCGCCCGAGGGCGGATTCGAGGGTCAACCCGAGAATTACCGTTTTTTTCAAACCGATGTTGCTAGGTGGCTCGACCGACGTGCGAAAGATGCTGACCGAGGATACTTCAACCCAAAAGGCCCAGTCGAAGTGATCATTGATCCACCCCGCGAGGGACTGGGTGATGTTACGAATAAAATCGTGGGCGCTCTGGATTCCCTCGATGCTGTTAAGGTCATAGCAGTTGGATGTGATGCTGATGCATGGGCTCGGGATATTTCTCGCCTCATTAAAGCGGGATGGGTTTTATCAGAGGCCGCGGTTTTTGATTTATTTCCGCAGACACCTCATGTGGAATCCGTAGCGGTATTAGTGCGAAAGCAAACGACTAGTCTCTTCACCCCTTAGCTAAAATGTCGCAAAGCGGTAAGTTATTCGTCTTTCCCCAGGAACTGCTGATGGAGCCGTTCGACTCCGGAATCGGCAGGTTTTCCAAACCACATCGTTAAAATCTTTCGAATCGCGCCAGATTCGATGCTCGAAGACTGAACTTCACCTATTCCGTTTTCAAAGCGGAAGCTTTCTTTCCCGTCGAGCGTGCGCTCAAGGACGATCGTAGTCGTCAATTTATCTTTCATCCCTCCGGATTTCTCCACCACCGCGAATAGGGGCTTCATCGCTTCGGACTTCGGGTCGATATTATTCGTCTCAAGCGAGTCCTCGAAAGCGGCCTTCATCTTGTCGACGCTTACGTCCCGAAGAAAACTCAGGGTAATGGCGACGACCGGTTGCTTTGAGAGGGTCTCGAGTCCTGCTTCTATGGACTTCGGAGGAGTCTCCAGTCCCTCGGTCGAAAAGATCTGTCCGACGTAAACATCCGCCCAGAAGATCGCGACCTTTTTTTTCCGCAGTCCGGCTGCGAACCGCTTTAGGGCGATTTTCTTTTCACCCGAGGTCAGAAAGGCTGAATCAGAGAGTTTTACCCCCTCGATCGTTCTTGTTTCCGGTTTAAGCTCTAAGATTCCGGCATGAGCTAAAAAATTCGAAGGGAGAACGCTGAGGAGGGCAATAATAAGGGAGAGTTTGGGTTTCGGAGCAAACATGGATTTCCTCTTTAATTCTGATTAATTGACACTCGGAATGGTCAGGATTTACTCTAAGAAGAAATGGTCCCAACCCAATTTGCAAGCTTGATCCCTATCACGAAGTTCCCCGTTATCGCTCTGACCTTTTCTATCCTGATTTCGGGATGTGCATCCTCTCGCCCCAAAAGTGGAAATGAATATGGAGCCGTCAAAGCGCCGCGTGAGCGTGCCCAACTTTTAATCGAAGCAGCAAATGGATCACTTCAAGAAAATGATCCGATTGGGGCGCTTCAGTTTTTAGAACAGGCCGAAACTCTCGATGAAAAGTATGCCCCGATCTATCATGCCAAGGGACTCGCTTATGCCGTTCGAAAAGACTTTCCGTCTGCATTACGCGAGATGAAAAAGTCGGTTGATCTTGATCCCGAAAATTCTTACGCGTTAAATACTTACGGAAAATTTTTACTCGATGCAGGTCGCTTAGAAGAGGCAGAGCCGCCGCTTTTGAAAGCCGGCAATAATCCGATCTTTCGCGAATCGTATAAGGCGAATTCTAATCTTGGAATTCTCTACTATCGGAAAAATGATATGGATCGATCGGACGCTCGATTTCAAAAAGCGATTAATGATGATCCGATTAAATCGTGTATCGCCTACTACTACAGGGGGCATATCCAGGTTAAAAAAGGAAAAATTGCAGAAGCGGAAAAACTTTACGAACGCGCAACCCAAAAGCAGTGTGCTGCGTTTGCAGATGCTCATTTAGCCTTAGGAATGATGTATGAACGTCAGTCTAAAAATGATGACGCTAGAAAAAAGTATCTTGAGATTAAGCAGAATTTTCCTGAATCAAAATCAAGTGAAGCCGCAATGGAGCGCTTAAAGCATCTGCTGTAATATGAGTGAAAGTATATAAAGATGACCGAAGATCGTAAACAGAGTTTGGGAGAGTTTTTAAAGTTTGAACGCGAAAAGCGCGGTCTGACTATCGAACAAACATCTTCAGCGACCAAAATTGGATTGAAAATTTTAAAACAGCTTGAAGCCGATCAGTACGCGGAATTACCAGCGCTTCCCTTTGTTCGTGGTTTTATTAAAAATTACGGAAAATTTTTAGGAATGGACGGCGAGAAACTCTTAAAAGATTACGCGAGTTTTCTCGATGAACACTCCCGTGAGCGTCCGAAGCGGGACGCAGGTCATAGCGGATATGCGTTTGAGAAACCTGAGGGCGAACAAAGCCGTAAAATTCTTTGGGGCATCATGGCTGGGATGCTGGTTTTGGGGGGGGCGGTTGTTTTTATTTTCAAACCCTCGTTAAAGCGGAAGCATCATTCGCATGTTGATAAATTTAAGACGAATCCGGGTAGTGGAGAGGATGAAGGTCTAGAAAATCCTAATCCGAAAGTCCTCCCTACCGAATCACCAGCAGTGATTGCGGGTGCAGCTCCGATTCCGTCCTCGGCGCCTTCACCCGCGGCATCAGTCGTAGCGCAACCGACTCCAGCCGTTACCCCATCTGCACATCCTGTGGTTCAGCACGAAGCTCCATTTATACCGCCGAAAGTCCCGCTTGTACTTAACCCAGATCCCCCGGTCGTGGCTGTCATCACTCCGAAGCCGATACCCACTCAAACTCAAGCACCAGTACCTGCTCCGGTTGTGAGCACCGCTCCTTCGACTGTTCCAGCAGTGGCAGTGGTTACTACTCCCGAAGAGGATCTAAAATCGGACCCGTTACAGACGGGTACTAATTACGCGACGAAGGACATCAATTTTCGAGTTGTTCTCAAGACCAAGGAGGATGTCTGGGTCAGATACCAGTGTGATGATAAGAGTTTGATGAAGTTTTCGATGAAGAAGGACAAGGTCCTGGTTCTTAGAGGTAAGGAAACGATTTACTTCCAGACCTCAAATCCTGACTCAATTACTTACAAGCGGGGGTCTGGCTCCGAACAACTCGTTTCGCAGAGCTCTGAGAGGTTTGAGTTTAAAGGAAATGTGACTCTAGCTTGGCCGAAGCAAGCCTTTGATATCATAGATAAAAAATTCAAAATAAAGTCTTCCCTTCCGCTTACCCCTGGACCGGGCTCAACCCCGTTAAGCGAATAAATTTACTTTCACCGATTTTATCAACACGATAAATCGAGTTATCCACACTATCTAAGTACATGAAATTTATGCTTTTATTTCCTTATATGAGTACTTTTACACAACCAATGTAAAAGTTATCCCCATAAAGCACGTTTTTCTCGGGTTTTTTGACGTTTTTTTGAATTTGAATCTTTAGATATTCTATTTTCTTCGAGAAATCTGACAAAATCCTGACACAAATTCTTACATCAGTAAGCGTTCTTATGAACGAAGCCCTTCCAAAGGGTCAGTAGAAGGATCTTAAAATCGAGAGAGAAGGACCAGTTTCGGATGTAATAGAGATCACATTCGATCCTCTGTTCGAGAGAAGTATCACCTCTCCATCCATTCACCTGTGCCCATCCTGTAATCCCAGCCTTCACCTTATGGCGAAGCATGTAGTGGGGAACCTCGCTCTTAAACTGTTCAACAAAGACGGGTCGCTCTGGGCGAGGGCCCACAAGCGACATTTCCCCTCTCAGCACATTCCAGAGTTGGGGCAATTCATCAAGCGATGTAGCACGAAGAAAAGCCCCGATGGGAGTTCGGCGATCGTCATTCTTCTTTGCCCATACGGCCCCGGTCTCCGCCTCTGCTCCAACACGCATGGATCTGAATTTCCACATCTGGAAGGTTCGTCCATCAAGGCCACACCTCTCTTGGCCATAAAGAATGGGGCCCTTTGACGTGATCTTCACTAGGATGGCGAGAAGAAGAAGAAGAGGTGAAAGTAAGATTAAGCCGATGGTAACGAAAATAAAATCCATACAGCGCTTAATGACAGATCCCATTCCATCGAGAGGGGAGTCATTTAATCGAACGATCGGCATCCCATCAAAATCTTCAACCGCGCATCCGAGCGTCACATAGTCATGAATATCTGGAACAAGTTGAATGTCGCTTGTTTCGTCTTTTAATGATTTTAGGATTTTATCGAGTTCATCAGCATGTTTACGCGGGAGCGAGATGAGGATTTGATCTGGCCTTTTTTCTCTGAGAATGGAGTGGAGCTCTAAAAAGCTGCCAAGAACCTGAACACCGTGAATATCTCGGACCCCTGAGTTCGGAGGAGCCACGATACCCATGACGGAAATTCCAATTTCAGGGAAACGTTTTAACTTCGAAATGAGGGATTCTACGGCAGCCCCCTCACCAATGATTAACGCATGCCTGAGATTATACCCCTTCCGACGTAAGGTTCGGAGGGTGTTTCGAACTGATAAACGAAGCACTAAGAGGCTAACCCCGCCAAAAATGCCGAAAAAAAGCATCACTCCGCGGGAATACTTATATTCGGCAAAAAGGTAGGTGAGTGCGATAAAAAGAAGCATCGCAAAACCATGTGCTCTCAAGACCTGAAACGCCTCATGAGTTCGCCGAAGCATGCGATGGGATTGGTAAAGTCTTGCGGACGAGAAAACCGCCTGCCAAAGGATAACGATAAGAGGGGTTAGGGCCGCGTATTGTGAAAACGCAGGGAAGCCCTTTGTTACTTCAATGACGGGTAAGAGGTAAAAGCGGAGCCAATAAGCTCCAAGCCAGGCGACTATAATGACGCAAGCATCTATGGTGCGGTAGGCTATTCCAACTGTTTGATGATATCGCTTCAACATGATTTTGCTCGGGCTCGTTTTGTTCTATGTTAGTTGAATCGTTCGATTTCATAAATAGAAACGGAGTTCCTAATCATGATCCAGCTTCCTCGTTATGAGGCCAAGTCCTCAGCCCAAAAGTCCGACATTGATGTCGTTTTCGTCGTCCAAGACGCGGGAAAAAAACCAGTGCCTCCTCGGGGTGCTTACACGAGTCTAGTCGAGAAACTGCGGAAAACGAATTCCTTTGCTGGAAAACTGGGGCAAGTCGCGGTTCTTTCGTTTAGCGGTAAAGGCGGAGCGACCCATGTTGCGGTTGTAGGACTCGGGCCTGTTGCTGAAATCACTGTGGAAAAAGTACGGCAAGCGGGGGGGTACACCCTTTCAAAGCTTGCGGCAGAAAAAATAAGTTCTGCACAGGTAATGGTCGACTCGCTATTCGACCTGAAGGGCACTCCTGAACATGAATCCCTGATCCACGGATTTATCGAAGGACTCGCGCTGTCTGCCTATAAGTTCGATAAATATAAAAAAGAGTCTAAGCCCTCCGAAACCGTTGGGCCTTCGAAAATTTTATTCTTTTCCAAAAATAAATCATTGAAGCCTACCCTTGATGGAATGATCAAGGACGCACTCATCGTTGCTGAATGTGTGAACGTTACGCGCGACTGGTCGAATGAACCTGCGAATTATGGAACCGCAGAATATTTCGCAAAAGAATCACAGCGACTGGCTAAATCGTATGGTCTTACGTGTAAGGTACTTTCTGAGAAAGACGCCGAAAAAGAAAAAATGGGTCTCTTCCTTGCTGTGGGACAAGGATCCGAGCGCGAAGGAAAAATCGTCGTTCTCGAATATAAACCAAAGAACTCGGAGAAGACCGTAGCTTTCGTGGGTAAAGGAATCACCTTCGACAGCGGCGGTATTTCGATAAAGCCGTCGATGAAAATGGAAGACATGAAGCACGATATGACCGGTGCTGCGACCATGATGGGTACGATTTTACTCGCGGCTCGTCGAAAGATTAAAAACCGTGTTGTTGCGATTCTTGCATTTACCGAGAATATGCCAGACGGAAATGCAGTCACTCCAAGTAGTGTCATTTACAGTCGCGCAGGGAAATCGGTTGAAATCATTAATACCGATGCAGAAGGCCGTCTTATTCTGGCTGACGTAATTGATTACGCCCACGATTTTAAACCTGATGTCATCATTAATGCTGCCACCCTCACGGGTGCTGTGGGAATTGCACTCGGTCGTCACTGTGCAGGACTCATGTCGAATGATTCTGCAGTGGCAGATGAGCTTCACCGCATTTCGAACGAAATGCACGAGCGCACTTGGGAACTCCCGCTCTATGACGAGTATTTCGAAGACTTAAAATCTGATGTTGCTGATATGAAAAATTCGGCAAACGACGGCATGGGCGGAACGATTCGTGGAGGTATTTTCTTAAAACAGTTTATTAAAAAGGGAATGCCTTGGTGCCATCTCGATATTGCATACACCGCGCAGAATATGGGACAGATCCCGTATCTCCCGAAGAAGGGTGCGAGTGGAATGCACGTTAGGACTCTAGCTCGATTTGCGGCAGAATTTTAAAGGAGTCGTATGAGTACGAAACGTTTTTGGATCGAGAATGCCAGCCAGTTTGATGGACAAACCGTAACTGTAAAGGGATGGGTCCATAATAAGCGTAGCTCTGGGAAAATTAAATTTCTGATGATGCGTGATGGAACTGGTCTCATGCAGGGAATTTTTTTCAAGGGCGAATGTGATGATGTCGCTTTTGAAGAGTTCGAAAAACTGACGCAGGAATCATCCTTTGAGGTGACGGGTTCTATTCGTAAAGATCAGCGCAGTGGAAATTTCGAGATGGGGGTAAAATCCCTAAAAATTGTACAAGTTGCAGAACCCTATCCCATCACTCCAAAAGAACACGGCGTAGAATTTTTAATGAATCATCGCCATCTTTGGATTCGCTCCCAGAAGCAGTGGGCTGCACTTCGCATTCGTGCTGAGATTATTCGGTCCATCCAGGAATTTTTTGATGACCAGGGATTTATCCGTTTCGATGCCCCGATATTAACCCCGACGGCGTGTGAGGGTACTTCGACTCTTTTTTCGACGAAATATTTCGAAGAAAAAGCATACCTTACCCAGTCAGGTCAGCTTTACGGTGAAACTGGCGCGATGGCGTTTGGAAAGATCTACACTTTCGGGCCTACTTTTCGAGCAGAAAAATCGGCGACTCGTAAGCACTTAACCGAGTTCTGGATGATGGAACCTGAAGTCGCCTTCATGGACCTTCAAGGAAATATGGAGCTGGGTGAAGGGCTCATTCAGCACATCGCAAAAAGCGTATTAAAGAATCGAGCAAAGGAACTTCAGATCCTAGAGCGCGATCTCACGAAACTTGAAATTCTGACGAGTGGTCCTTTCCCCCGCATCAGTTATGATGAAGCATTAAAGATTTTAGAAAAACGGGGAGCTGGTATTCCATGGGGCGAAGATTTCGGAGCGCCACATGAAACGGCGCTAGGCGAAGAATTCGGAAAACCTGTTTTCGTACATCACATGCCGGCATCGATTAAGGCCTTTTATTTTAAACAGTCCGATACGCACTTTGGACCCGCATCGACGACAACTGGAAAATATGCGTTTGGATGCGATTTAATTGCACCCGATGGATATGGTGAAATTATTGGTGGTGGGCAGCGTGAAGAGAATGTCGATGTCTTAAAACGCCGAATTAAGGAACACGATTTAAGTGAATCAGACTACGAATGGTATTTAGATCTTCGAAAATATGGTTCAGTTCCCCATTCGGGATTTGGTTTAGGGCTTGAGCGAATGGTTGCATGGATGACGGGAGTTCCTCATGTCCGTGAAACGGTTCCTTATCCACGAATGATGAACACACTCCGTCCATAATTCGGGACGAGGAATAAATATGCCGTATGGTTTTCACGTCGTTTTGGTCGAACCAGAGATTCCACAGAACACGGGTTCCGTGGGGCGTCTTTGCCTTGCCAGTGGATGCACGCTCCATTTAATCGAGCCGCTTGGTTTTGATATTTCAGAATCGGCAGTCAAACGTGCTGGACTCGACTACTGGGAACATCTGAAGGTCGTAACCCACCCATCAGTGGAAGATTTTTTTTCGAAACTTCCACCGGAAGCCCCGAAGGTATTTCTTTCTAAAAAAGCGGGAAAGACGCTCTACGAACACGAGTTTAAACCTGGAACCTATTTTTTCTTTGGTAAGGAGACAGCGGGTTTACCCGATTGGATTTTAAATCGCTACGCGGCCGATTGTATCCGAATCCCTATGTTTGATGCTCGAGTGCGTTCTCTGAATTTGGCGACCGCAGTCGGGATTACGGTTTACGAGGGAGTCAGGCAGCTCGGGGGGTAGATGTCCGAAGATTACTCCGTTTGCTTCAGAATTTTCTGCATCTCCGACTCTTCAGCAGACGCTTCTTTTTCTTCGTTACCGGCTGAGTGAGTTGCAACTTCATTTTCACCTAATCGTTCTTTCAGTCCGCGAATGACATCATCGGCTTCTCTTAAGCGGGAGGCTAATCCGATCATGATTTTTTTTAAATAATCCGGAGCCGGATCAAACATGGGCCTAAGAGCGTCGTAAGGAATTTCGACGGCTTCGCTATAGGTCACTGCGACTGCATCTGCGCTTCGAGGTTTTTGGTCGAAAAACCCCACTTCGCCGATGATTTGGTTGGGCCCGATCTGAGCAATTTCGATATACCCACCGTCAACCGATTTACGAATCGATATTCGGCCTGATTTAATTAGAAATAAGGAGCTTGAATCGCTTCCCTCATGAAAAAGGGCCTCACCCGTTCGATATGTGGTTGATTCGATTGCCATGATTTAAGCGTGACACAATCCGGTGAAGTTTGGCAATATAGAGGTACTATGACCCAACGACTAGCATCACGCTTTAGCGCTTATGCTGAATTTCACACGACCAAGGGTAATCAAATGACCCACTACTTCGGGGTCCCCCTCATCGTTATTTCGGTACTTGGACTTTTGTCGTTAGTGACATTCGGTAATGAAGCATTCAAACCCCAAATATTTCGACCTGATTTAGGTTGGGTTGTTTGGTCTTTGGCGTTTGGTTTTTATCTCTACCTCGACTGGAAGATTGCCTTAGCCTTTTCACTCATGATGACCGGGATGTATTTAATTGGTCGGTCGCTTTCTTGGGAGATCTTAGTTGGTCTTCAGGTGGTGGGTTGGATTATTCAATATTACGGCCACATGAAGTATGAAAAGAATAGTCCGGCCTTTTATAAAAGTCTAAGCCACATGGTCATCGCTCCGATTTGGATTTTCTCGAAGCTCATCCGTTACGGTGAAAAAACTTAGGTCGCCACCTTTTTTTCCACCAGTCCCAACCTAAAAAAAGTAATCCGGCCCCTTCACTCATGATGAGTATGGGCTGTGTTCCGGATTTTAAATGCTCCATAAAAGACTCAAAAGGCATTTCGCCAAAATGATTTTCGTAAAAAGGAAAAAGAGCGGCAAGCAGTAACGAGGATTCACCCTGTATGTGGAGAACGCGATGGATCCAATAGTCTTGAAACCCATCGAGTACGAGATGACTAGATATTCCAAGAACGATAGCCGCTAAAGAAGTAGACCGTCGTAAGATTGAAATCAAAGTGAGTGCGAATACAAAAATCGCGGTATGACCCAGTGTTCTTGTGCACGAAATTAACCCGATTTCGTACCCCCGTTTTCCAGTCGAATAAGCGAGGGCGTAATAGAGGGGTTTATCGATTAAATCGGGGAGAACGGTTCCAAAAAGAACCCATGCGTATGGGAGTCTTCGGGTTAATGGGGAAACCAGTTTGGATCCGATCCCTAAATGACCAAAGACCCACACGAAAAATCTCGATTCAGTTTGGCAGCTGGGTCACTAATGCCATTACTGCCATTAGAAAAATTAAAAAAGGGGTGAGGGATTCGTTCCAGTCATTACTACTCATAAATATCTTCCGGCAATGGACTTACCAGATATTCCGTGAAGATCATAGAGTTCATCGGGTTCCCCGGATTCACCGAACTTATCTTGAACCCCAATTTTTATGAGTTTTGCATGCTGGTCGAGCGTGGCAAGGGCTTCAGCGACGCAACTTCCTAGGCCGCCGATAACTGAATGATCTTCAACGGTTAGAACCAAATTTGCGTCTTTTATTGCGGCAATAACGCCTTGATCATCAAAAGGTTTAAGCGAATGAACGTTATAAACAGACATTGAATAAGAAGAGTTACGTTCGGTTAGGATTTCCGAGGCTTTAATGGCTTCGGCTGTGCCGGCGCCACTTGCGAAGGCCACGATTTTTTTCTTACCCGAGGCAGCCTTGGTTAATTTAAAGATTTTTCCTGCTTCCCATTTAGAGCCAAGCTTTTCACCCATGCTCATGAGCTCAGGAAGATTCTGGCGAGTGAGTCTGAGGTACGCGGGTCCTTGCCATTTTTCGACGAGATAATTCATGATGAGCTCAGTTTCGCGAGCATCCATCGGCTGGAATACTCCCATCGTCGGAAGTGCCCGCATGAGCGTAATATCTTCGAGTCCCATTTGGGAGTGACCATCATCACCAATACCAACTCCGGCGTGTGTACCCACGAGTCGTACGTTTGCGCCCGAGTAGGCTACCGATAATCGAATGGTGTCGTAGCGACCAGTTAGAAAGCATCCAAAACTGCAAAGAAATGGAATTTTTCCAGCAAACGCTAGCCCAGCTGCCGCACCGATCATGTTGGCTTCTTGAATACCCATTTCAAAAAATCGGTTTGGAAATTTTTTACCGAAAAGTTCGGATTTCGTAGACTTTGCTAGATCGGCATCGAGTGCGACGATATTAGGATTTTTTTCACCCCATGCGGCGAGTGATTCTCCAAATGCTTGGCGTGTAGACTTAGACATCTTAAGCCCCCTTCATTTTCGTGAGTGTTGCTTTGAGTTCTGCGACAGCCTTTACACATTCATCTGCTTTAGGAACCACTCCGTGCCAGCCAATTTGATTTTCCATAAAGGAAACACCTTTACCCTTCACAGTTCGAGCAATGATGAAAACAGGTTTTTTTGAATTCGATTCGGTATGTTTTCTAAACTCGGAGAATGCACCGAGAATCGAATCCATATTGTGTCCGTCGATTTCGATGACATGCCATCCGAACGATTCCCACTTCGCACGGAGTGGTTCAAGTGGCATGACTTCCGAAACTGGACCATCGATCTGCCCACCATTTGCATCGAGAATTGCGCAGAGATTAGACAGGCCGTATTTTGAAGCAGACAGTGCCGCTTCCCAAACTTGACCCTCTTGAATTTCTCCATCGCCGAGCATGCAGAAGATTCGACTTTTCTTACCATCGAGCTTCATTCCCATTGCGAGTCCTTGGGCAACGGAGAGTCCCTGTCCGAGGGAACCCGTCGAAGCTTCTACAATCGGGAGTCGAACTCGGTCTGGGTGACCCTGAAGCCTGCTTCCCGTTTTTCTTAGGGTCATCAGTTCTTTTTCTTCGATAAATCCCTTTTTCGCGAGGATCACATAGAGGGCCGGGACGCCGTGACCTTTTGAGAGAATGAAGCGATCGCGATCAGGCGACAGATTTTTAGCGGTTTCCACACCTTTCATTTCAGAGAACCAAAGCGCGGTAAGAAGATCTATTGCAGAAAGGCTTCCGCCTGGATGTCCAGACTTAGCTTCCGTCAACATTTCGATGATCGGGATGCGAAATTCCTGTGCGAGAATGGCGAGTTCTTTTGAAGTGAGCATGCCATTTTTATCGCATGTGCGGGGGTAACGAGTC
>JBGSHQ010000161.1:0-20168 GCA_041752095.1 Bdellovibrionia bacterium | reverse complement strand
TCTTACAGTTAGGGCCACTGAGTATTCCGAAGTGGGGAATTTTTACCCAACCGATTGGTTTTTTAATTTTTCTCACATGTACCTACGCGGAAACAAATCGACTCCCATTCGACTTACCCGAAGGTGAGTCTGAGATTGTTGCGGGTTATCACCTTGAATATTACTCCATGATGTTCGGCGTATTTATGATGGCCGAATACATTAATATGACGGTGGCTTCTGCTTTCGTGACTACTCTGTATTTTGGGGGTTGGCAGATGCTACCCGGAATGCACTTTATTCTGAATCATCTTGGTTTAGAAGGAATGGCATTTGAGTGGGTAAGAGTTGGGTTTGAGGCGATTTCATTTACGATGAAGGTCGCGTTCTTTATGTGGCTCTTTGTTTGGGTCCGGTGGACGTTGCCACGGTTTCGTTACGACCAAGTCATGGATTTGGGTTGGAAGATCCTTCTTCCACTCTCGCTTGCTAATATTTTTGTCACTGGAATTCTAATTTATTTAAAGGTCCTTTAGAAAAGAACTGAGAAAGAAAGCGCGGTAACTAAGTATGCTCGTCAAACGCGACACTAAAGCACTCCAACACCTCTATATTATAGAAGTGATAAAAGGTCTCTGGATTACGATGCGGAATATGCTCTTCGTAAAGAAGGTAACCATTCAGTATCCGGAAGAGCGCAGAAACTATTCAGATCGATACCGAGGAATGCATTACATTAAAGCCACGAACGGCGTAGAAAACTGTACGGCCTGTATGCTCTGCCCTACGGTTTGTCCTGCGGAATGTATTCACATTGAAGCGGGAGAGCGTCCCGATAAAGAAAAGTATCCGGTGAAATTTGAAATCGACCTCCTTCGCTGCTGTTTTTGCGGAATGTGTGAAGAAGCGTGTCCGAAAGACGCGATTAAACTCTCTAAAATTTATGAAATGAGTGTTTCAAGTCGTACGGTTTACAATAAGGATTATCTTCTCGAGCAGCGGGGTCACAAATAATGGATATTTCACCCTTTGGATTCTACGTTTTTGCGGGTCTGGCAATTGCGTGCTCACTCATGGTTGTTTTTAAGACCAACCCAGTTGCAAATGCTTTCAGCTTGGTTCTAGTTTTTACAGCTTTCGCGGGAATCTATGCGAACCTTGGAGCCCACTTGGTTGCTGCCCTACAAATTCTCGTTTATGCGGGCGCCATTATGGTTCTTTTTATATTCGTTATCATGCTCCTAAACGCAGACGAGCCTTCTTTTGATTTAAAGAGATCCCACCCGGTCATGAAAATTTTTGTTGTAGGGTTTTGTTCATTTTTACTTGGACTTTTTATCTGGGCTCAGCACCGATCAGGTACTCAGGCGCCCAAGCCCGGTCTCTTTACGGTTCAAGCTATCGAAACGGCCGGCGGAAACTCTAAGGTTCTCTCTCAGCTTATGTTTTCGAAATACATTTTACCTTTCGAACTCACCTCGATTCTCTTACTTGCCGGAATCGTTGGTGCTGTAGCGATTGCAAAACGAAATCTAGGACCTAAAAAGGAAAAGTCATGAACTCACTCACATGTTCAAACTGTGTCCAACCCTGGGTCGTTCAAACCTTCTGCGCGATTATTTTCTTTATTGGACTAACGGGGGTTCTCGTTCGAAGAAATATCGTAGTTATTTTAATGTGCCTCGAGTTAATGCTGAACGCGGTAAACCTTTCTTTCGTCGCCTATTCTCACCAACAAGCGGATATGGGCGGACAGATGGCAGTTTTTTTCATCATAGTTGTGGCTGCAGCTGAAAGTGCAGTTGGACTAGGACTATTGATTGCAATGTTCCGAACGCTTCGGACAGTGGATACGGATGAAATCCGTCTCCTTAAAGAATAGGACGCGGAGAACGATATGCTAAAATGGATTCCCCTACTTCCACTGATTGGTTTCTGCATAAATGGATTTTGGTATGGTTTAATACAAACCCGACCCGGGGCTAAAAAAATCGGATCAACCCTTCCAGGGATTATCGCCACCATCACTATATTTGGTGCGTTTATCATTTCATTACAATCCTTTTTGACCTTAAAGGGAATGCCGGGCGAGTCTAGGATTCTTGAGGAAACTCTTTTTTCTTGGATAAAAGTCGGTGACATCGACCTCAAGATGGCTCTCAGAGTCGACTCCCTTTCGACTTTATTTACTCTCGTTATTACTGGAGTTGGAACACTCATCCATCTTTATTCGATCGGGTACATGAGCCATGATGCCACACCCGGAAAGTTTTTTGCTTATTTAAATCTCTTTTGCTTTGCGATGTTGATGTTGGTGATGGGCTCATCACTGCCTATATTATTTTTGGGATGGGAAGGAGTCGGCCTCTGTTCTTATCTACTCATTGGTTATTGGTATGAGGACACAGAAAAAGCTTCGGCTGGAAAAAAAGCATTTATTGCAAACCGTGTAGGTGACTTCGGTTTCATCCTCGGAATGTTCATGCTCTATACGCATTTCGGCACCCTCGAGTTTGCAAAACTTTCAGAGCTCTTGGCGAAAGGTGATTTTACTGCAACGTTAAATCCACTCGCGGTGACCCTGACTTGTTTACTTCTTTTCTTGGGATGTACCGGAAAATCAGCACAGATTCCTCTTTACGTATGGCTTCCCGATGCGATGGCGGGTCCAACGCCAGTCTCCGCACTCATTCACGCTGCGACCATGGTGACTTCTGGAATTTATATGGTGGCTCGCCTCAATGGACTTTTTTCACTTTCTCATACTGCGATGACGGTGATTGCTGTAACGGGAGGTTTAACGGCTTTCTTTGCAGCTACTATTGCGATTGCCCAGCGAGATATTAAAAAAATACTCGCCTACTCTACGGTTTCACAGCTGGGTTATATGTTCCTTGCGTGTGGGGTGGGTGCGTATACGGCCGGGGTTTTCCACGTCATTACGCATGCATTTTTTAAGGCTTTAATGTTTCTGGGTGCGGGATCCGTCATTCACGGAATGCACGAAGAACAAGACATCATGAAAATGGGTGGCCTTCGTTCGAAGATGCCCGTTACTTTTGCAACTTTTACAATGGGTTGGATTGCGATCTGTGGAGTTCCCCCATTTTCAGGATTTTTTTCGAAGGACGAAATTCTTTGGAACGCATTCGCAAATCCGCACGGAAATAAACTTCTTTGGATTTTAGGCGCGATCACTGCCGCATTAACCGCCTTTTACATGACCCGATTAGTTTACCTCACGTTTTGGGGTTCACCACGATTCGATGAATCGAAAATGGGCGGACACGGACATCATGGTGTCCATGAATCTCCAGCAACGATGACTATCCCCCTCATGGTTCTCGCTATTCTTTCGATAGTGGGTGGATTTATTGGAATTCCACACATGAGCTGGCTCGAGCATTGGCTTGAGCCCGTTATTCCATCCCATGATCCAAACACATTTACATCGAGCGTGAGTGTTGAGTATGGACTTATGGCATTTTCAAGCATTGTTGCCGTGGCAGCGATCGTATTTGCATGGAAGACCTATACGAACTTAAAAGGTGCTGATGCCCGTAAAACCAAACACGCACAGCTTCACGAGACGCTCGAAAATAAATGGTATGTGGATGAAGTTTACGAAAGCGCATTCATTAAGCCGATTTATGAATTATCGATGAAACTTTGGAAAAACATTGATGTCGCGGTGATTGACCGATTTATTCTTGGTCTAGGAAGAGTGACTCAGTGGTCAGGCCAAGCAGCGCGGACAATTCAAACAGGATCCCTTCAGCTTTATGCAGTAATGATCTTGTTTGGGCTCTTATTGACTTTAGTTTATCTAGCACGTGGGTTTGTTTAATTAGATTTGGAAGGTTGAAATAGTATGGAATGGATTAACTCGCACATCCTCACAACGCTCACATTTCTCCCGCTTTTTTGGGCGATATTAGGAACCCTGTTGCCAGCGAATGTTTCGAAACACTGGACGCTTGCCGGATCTATTCTGTTATTTTTTATCTCTTTAAAACTTTATTTTGGTTTTGAGACTAACGGCCCAGAGTTTCAGTTTGCTGAATCCATCGAGTGGATTCCAGGACTTGGAGTAAACTACCTACTCGGGATGGATGGGATCAGTCTTTGGTTAATTCTATTAACCACATTTCTCATGCCGATCGTTGTTCTCTCTTCATATAATGGAGTCGAAGAACGTGAGAAGGAATATTACACCCTACTCATGGCACTCCAAACGGGGATGATCGGGGCCTTTGTTGCCTTGGACTCCTTTCTTTTCTACGTTTTCTGGGAAGCAATGCTGATCCCGATGTATTTTTTAATTGGGATTTGGGGTGGAAAAGAACGGATTTACGCAGCAACGAAGTTTTTCATTTTTACGATGGTCGGATCATTACTCATGTTGGTTGCAATATTCTTTCTCGCCTACCAGCACAAAGTTCAATTTGGCTCATTTTCGACAGCGTTAATTGATCTCTATAAAGTGAAACTATCGGGTGCCGGATATTTTTCCACCCAGAGCATTCTTTTCTTAGCATTTGCTTTAGCCTTCGCAATTAAGGTCCCGCTTTTCCCGTTTCACACCTGGCTACCGGATGCACACGTTCAGGCACCTACCGCAGGCTCTGTCATTCTGGCGGGTGTTCTTCTTAAAATGGGCGGGTATGGATTTATCCGGTTTGCATTTCCACTCTTCCCTGAAGCCGTTCACACCTATCAGCTGAGCTTTATGGTTTTAGGTTCGGTGGCAATTATTTATGGTGCATGGGTCGCAATGGTCCAGCCCGACATGAAAAAGTTAGTCGCCTACTCCTCCGTCTCGCATATGGGTTACGTTATTATCGGCCTTTTTTCACTGAATGTGATTGGAAGTTCGGGTGCAGTATACCAAATGCTGAGTCACGGGATTTCGACCCCCGCACTCTTCCTTTTAGTTGGAATGCTTTATGAACGCCGGCATACAAAAGAAATTAAAGAATACGGAGGAATTACAAAAGTAATGCCCTTATTTGCAATTGCATTCATGATCGCAACCCTTTCATCGATCGCCTTACCAGGCACGAATGGATTCATCGGCGAATTTTTAATCCTCTTGGGGGCCTGGAAGTCAAACCCCGGCCTCACTATTCTTGCAACAAGCGGAGTGATTTTTGGTGCCGTATATATGCTCTGGATGTTTCAGCGCGTGATGTTTGGTCCGATTAAAAATGAAGCCAATAAAACACTTAAAGACTTATCAGTTCGAGAACAGCTTGTTCTTGCCCCTCTTCTCATCGCCATAGTTTGGATGGGCGTAGCGCCGAATTTCTTTTTTGAAAAAATGGAAACTTCGATTTCGCGTCTTGTAGCCCGCACTGAAAAGGAATTTAACTAAAATGGAAGCACTCAAAGTTATTGATACAAGTCTTCTTGTCATGTCATCTGAACAAAGTGCTGCCCTAACCCCCTATTATTGGATCCTGGGGGCGATTCTTATTTCGATGATTTTAGCAGTCATAAAAGCAATTCCGCCCAAGTGGTCAATTTTCTTCGTCTCAATTACAAGTATTTTAGTGGCGTCCTTTATTACGGTGAACCAAATTGTACAGCCTAGAACAGAACTGTTCGGCGCAATGATGGTTGCGGATGGATATTCCGCCTTTTTTAACATCATCTTTTTAGGGGCAGCAGGACTGTCGATTCTTTCCTCTCTTCGTTATCTTGATAATGAAGGGCTCCAGTACCCCGAGTATTATATTCTAATCCTCTTATCGACCTTGGGAATGATGCTCATGGCATCGACGCTCGATTTAATTTCGATTTTCATCTCACTCGAGATTATGTCTCTCTCCGTTTATGTTCTTGTAGGATTTCGTAGAAATGATCGACGCTCGAATGAAGCGGCCATGAAATACTTTATTCTTGGTGCCGTTGCTTCTGCGATTCTACTCTATGGTACAGCACTGCTCTATGGAACGACGGGGACACTTCAGATCACTGAAATATTAGCCCGAATTACAACCACTCCCACACTGATGACTCCGGTGTTTCATATTGGTGCGTGGCTTGTGGTTGTTGGGTTCTTGTTTAAGGTTGCAGCAGTGCCGTTTCACATGTGGATGCCAGATGTTTACGAAGGCGCCCCTACCCCCATCACGGGCTTTATGACGACCGGAATAAAAGCTGCGTCGTTTGCTGCATTTGTCAGAGTCTTTATTGCGCTCGGATATGGAAAAGATCTGGAAACAGTACTGCATGGCCGAATTCATGACGTGATTTGGGTTCTCGCCCTACTCACCATGCTCATTGGAAATATTATAGCGCTTACGCAAACGAATTTGAAACGGATGCTGGCTTATTCATCGATCGCACATACGGGCTATATCCTTGTTGGAATGCTTGCTGCCCCTGGATCTGAGGCTGGATTTGCACCGGTGCTCATGTATCTTGCAAGTTATACGGTGATGAATCTCGGTGCTTTTTCTGTACTCTCAGTACTCGCTCGCAAAGGAGATTCGGAACTTAATCTTCACGACCTTGCAGGACTTGCAAAGCGTCATCCCTGGCTATCGTTTTCGCTTACCATTTTCCTTTTCTCAATGGCCGGAATACCCCCGACGGCGGGTTTCGCATCCAAATACTATCTGCTCTATTCCGCGGTACAGGCTGGGGAAGTGTGGTTAGTCGTCCTTGCCGTGCTCTGTAGTGCGATTGCGGTCTATTACTATCTGCGAGTAATCGTTTATATGTATATGCGCGAATCGGGCGTGAATGACCGACCTGTACGCATCACCCCAGCGTTTGCCGCTTTTGCAGTGGCCATGATGGTGGCGATGACACTCCAAATCGGAATTCTTCCATCGAAGATGATTGCTATTACAAAACGGGTCGTTGCTAAGATTTAGATCGAATGAGCGGCAATATTTGCCGAGCGGGATGCAATCAAGACTCTGATAAAATGAGGAGGTGCATCCCAGCTCATTTTTTAAGATTAAACACCACAGCGGTAGGATTTTAGGACCACTCGATCTAGATCGAGTACGTAAACTCATCCTAAAAAACGAAATCACGGGAGTTGAACTTGCTAAAGAATATCCGAATGGAATTTGGCAAGATATCAACCGGATACAAAGCCTAGCTGAACTTCTTCTAAAACATGCGTCAGGAACATTAGAAAAAACTTCAACGTCCGGTTTAAAGAGTGCACAAAGCAGCTATCAACCCATCTTAAGCCCAACCCAAGTTCAAATGGCGCCGACTCTCGTTTTACCTCAGGCCATACCAGAGTCCCCAACTAAAATTAAAATGATACCTGAGGAACAAGAGCAGCCCCCTAGACCACAAGCCGATCCCGATCTAACACAAGCATTAGAAGAGGACGATGATAAAACGTGGGTAACACAATCTCAAAAAGAGAATGATGAAACCGTTACTGAAATGGAGGATCTGACTGCTCTCGTAAAAATGGATTTAGAAAAATCTAATGATCTTAAAAAGTCAGACCTTCCCGACCCGCTCTCAGACCCGAAGTATAAAAAAATGATTACTGAAGCGACGATTGCACTCAATCGCCCAGGTCTTACGCCAACGAAAAGAAAGCTACGCCCACCCAAGGGGGGCGAGCTAGTAAGAATTCTCATTATATCAGCGGCACTCGGATATTTTGGTTACGACTCATTTTTAAAAGAAGATAAAAACGCGACAGCCCAGTTTTTAAAACGTTCTGAAGCGTTTAGACCTATTTTTCCAAAAAAAGTGAATGCAAAATCAAATATCACACTTAGCCAAAAACTTTATAATGAAGGGTTAAAATTTTTTGCTCTCGATCATGTGCGGGGTTATAAGGCCGCGGCTTATCGCTTTAGCCAAGCGGTAACTGCCGACCCAGATAACATTAAGGCTTATGCACTTCTGGCAAGTTCTTATGTTAATTTAATTGATACATCGACTAAAGACGAAAACTTTTTTCAGGTCATTTCGCAGCTCATTGAGGCAGCAAAATCAAAGGAAGTGGATCTTGCTGAAACGATTATTGCCGAGACGGAATTTTTAAATGTAACCGGCCGCCCCGACGCTGCAATTCAAAAAATCATCAACTACACAAAACGAATGAGTAACTTTGATCCATCCTTATTCATTTATATCTCCGACTCCTATTTCATGAAGGGAAAGGCATCCGAGGCCTCAAACTATTTGCAAAATTTTCCTGATAACCAAGCGTGGAGTCCAAGAATATATTATTTAAGAGGTAGAATTGCAGAGGAGTTGGGCGACACTACAAAGGCCGAAGAAAACTATAACAAGGCGTTAAAGGGGTGGCCCGACCACTCGAAGTCTCGACTTCGAAAAGTTTATCTTGCTTGGAAAAATGGGAATATTTCAAATTCATCAGACGACTTAAAGCTGGTTTTAAAAGAACCCGAACTTCTTTCGCCGAAAGATCTGGGACAAGCGAACTACCTTCTTTCTCAGTACTATTCTGTTAAGCAGAACTTTGATTCCGCCCTTGCAGCAGTTGAGAGGGCATTGTTTTTAGATAAAAAAAATCACGATTATAGACTCGAATACTATACACTTCTGGGTCGAGGCGGTAACTCTGTTCCTGGCGCAAAAACTGAAGCAAGAATGTACCTCTATCTAAGCGAAGGAGAAAAACAGCTAAAAGATGGCCAGGTGAGTGAAGCCTTAGCCCAATTCTTAAAAGCAAGAGCCGAAAATCCGAAATCGGCTCAGCCGCTTATTAAAATTGGAGATATGTTTCTCCAGATGAATGACCTTGTGAATGCACGAATGAATTATCGAAGTGCAGCAGAGATTGAACAGGAAAGTATTGAGGTTTGGTCTAAATATATTTCTGTACTCATTCAGAGTTATGAGTGGGATGAGGCCCAAAAGGCAATGGATAAAATCCGGAAATCCCAAACAAGCGCCTCTTCGATAGATAAGGCTGCAGGCGATATGTATGCAAAGCAGGGCCGATACGCGGAGGCCGCGGTTTATTATAAAAAGGCGATGAGCCGCGAATCGATTGATCCTGATGTTTATATTGCCTACGGAAAAATATTAATGGCCGTTAAAAGCTATAAAGATGCGCCATTCTTTTTTTCATTAGCCCGACGCCTTGATCCACTCAGTAACGAACCGATAATTTTGATTTCTAAGGCTATTACTGAAGTAGAGGGTCCTGATTCTGGAATTCAGTTTCTACAAGACGAGCTTCAAAAGGGGGCTTATGCTCGCGCTGAACTTCTTGCTGCGATTGCTGAGTTGCAAATCCGTAAAGGACAGTGGTCTGTAGCTCAGGAATATGTTGATCAAGCGAGAGTGGCTAATCCTGATTATGCCTATCCCTGGAAGCTTCAAGCGCAAATTTTTCTAAATGATGAGAATACGGATAAGAAGGCTCTTGATCGTACTCTTGATTCTTTTAAGAGTTATTCTGATCGGAACTCCTCTGATCCATCGGGGTATCTCGAGCGGTATAAAATTTTCATGAAGAAAGCCCAGTTTGAAAAGGCTGAAGCTGAGCTTGGAAAGATCTATGAAATTTATCCGAAATATCCGAATCTCCACCTTTATAAGGGTCTGATGTTCGCAAACATGGGTAACCATAAGGTGGCAGCAGAAGAGTTTATAACCGAACTCACAAATAATCCGGGTTCAGTGGCCACTCTCATAGCTCTCGGAAAGACCTACTTAGAACTCTCCACGCCCAAGGAGGCATTGACGCATCTGGCGAAGGCCATGGCGATTCAACCCCAAAACACTGAGGCAAAAGTATTTGCCGCAGTGGCCAATCACCGGATGAAGAATTATACGGGTGCAATCGCTCTGTTTAGGGCCGCAATTCAGCTCGATGCCGGAAACCCTACGGTTTATAAGAGAATGGGCGAATGTTTCAGAGATATGGGCGATCCATTAAACGCGCGAGCCGCATTCAAGAAATACCTTCAAATGGAACCGGACGCCCGAGATAAAGCTGAAATCGAGCGTTACCTTTAGGCCTTGGGTTTGATAAACTCATTTCATGTTGGACCCCAAGCTCTTTTTAGAAAATTTAGAACTCCTTGAAAAAGGTTTAGCGAAAAAAGGTTTTCCGGCCGAGGAAATTTCTCAGATTCTTGCGTATTCGAAACGCCGTAAAGAACTCATTTTAGAGACGGAATCACTGAAGGCGAAACGAAACACAGGCAGCCAGCAAGTCGGAGCGCTAAAAGCGAAGGCAAAAACAGATCCTTCTGCAAATGTAGAAGCTGAAAAACTAATGGCCGAAATCCGAGGTATCGGTGACCAAGCAAAAATTCTCGACGATGAGCTTAAGACGATTCAAGAAAAACTCGATGATTTAAGTCTTCGTTTACCGAACCTTCCTCATGAATCTGTACCCGTCGGAAAAGATGCAGAAGGTAATAAGGAAGTTCGAAAATGGGGAACCCCTGCTCAAATGGCATTCACACCTAAAGACCACGTCGCTCTCGGCGAGGGACTCGGTATTATCGATTTTGAACGGGCGACGAAAATGTCGGGTGCTCGGTTTGCGCTTTACCGTGGGGCAGGTGCACGTTTAGAGCGCTCGCTGATTCAGTTCATGCTTGATCTTCATACGCGCGAACATGGATATGAAGAAGTGATCCCTCCATTTCTTGTTTCTCGTAAGGCGCTTACAGCAACGGGACAGCTGCCGAAATTTGAAGAGGATCTTTTTAAAACGAATGTGGGTGACCGCGAACTTTTTTTAATTCCCACATCGGAAGTTCCGCTGACGAACATTCATTCCGATGAAATTATAGAAGCGGGAAAGCTTCCCCTTTATTTTACCGCTTATTCCCCCTGCTTTAGAAGTGAGGCCGGGTCGTACGGAAAAGATGTGCGCGGATTGGTCAGGCAGCATCAGTTTCAGAAGGTCGAACTCGTAAAAATTACGGATGATGTTACTTCGTTTGACGAACTCGAGAAGATGACGAAGAACGCTGAGAAGGTTTTAGAACTCCTCGGGCTACCTTACCGAACGATGCTTCTCTGTGGCGGTGATATGGGGTTCGGAGCGACTAAAACCTATGATCTTGAGGTTTGGCTACCCGCCCAGGGAACCTATCGGGAGATTTCGTCGTGTTCGAACTGTGGCGACTTTCAGGCTCGCCGCGGCGCAATTCGCTACCGAAGTGAGACGAATGGAAAGCCAAAACTCGCCCACACCCTGAATGGCTCGGGACTCGCAGTAGGCCGAACGTTTGTAGCCCTTCTCGAGAATGGACAGAACGAGAAAGGCGAAGTAAAAATACCACAACCCCTTCATGCTTACGTGGAAGGATCTAAAGGCTTCGAAAGACGAGGCTCGGAGATCTGGATGGTAGGCGCGAAGTAGACGCGGAGAGATGGCCGAGTGGTTTAAGGCACTGGTTTTGAAAACCAGCGTACGAGAAATCGTACCGTGAGTTCGAATCTCACTCTCTCCGCCATTTAAAAACAAAGGGATCCCAAAAATGGGATCCCTTTGTTTTTAAATGATGAAGGATCTCGATTCGAAGTCCTCCGATGCTTTCGCATCTCGGACACGCGCCGCTCATTTTATGACCTTTAGTCATAAAATGCAGCGTTCACTTCTCACTCTCTCCGCCACTTAAAAACAAATGGGTTCTCCGCGCAGAGCTGAGTTTCGTATGTCTTGCGCTGATATCATTTATTTTACCGAGCATCGACAGAGTCGATGATCAGAGCCTGGAATTCATTACTACCGTAAAGACTAGTAGCAAAAAAAGGAACACCACCAAGCTTGTCAAAGTGTAGGAAACCAACTTGCCCCAGCACTTCGTTGCAGTTTTCGCACGCGCCGCGATTCTTACTGTCGCAGTCCTAGCGTCTGCATACTCATTTTCTGTGGGTTTAAGACTAACGACAGGAAGGCCATTGGGGAGTTTTCGTCTCCAGAGGTATCCAGCAATAGAGTCGCTTGGAGTTAGCTCTGCATAGTGACTCTTGATATATGGCCGCGCGCCGTCCCCTCCATGAAATGGCGTATTTAGATATTCAATTTCGTCTGAATCCAGTTCTCGAGCGACCCCGTTCTCTTCGACAAAAATGTATTCGAATCCAGGCTCCTTAGGGCGCCGAGGCCCAAAGCGGATAAAAAAGAGGAGTCCTAAAATTAAAATTAGGAGGCTCAATGGATGAAAGAGAACACTCTCAAGCATAGTTACACTCTAGTGGGCGAGGTTGGGCTTTGGAATAGAAAATCCAGACAATGGTGAATAACCAATGTTTCCCGCATCGACCACGCTCGGTAATCCTTTAAATATCGAGTCTGGTTGAGGCGATTTTCTAAACGAGCGGAATGTAATCTGCCGCGACACACCGAGTTAGCGTATTCTTTGGGTCTCTTAATTTTTGAAACTAAGTCTCAGGTTTGAGGCTCGGATTCGGGGCCTACTCACGTGATTTCAAATACTTATGCGTTTTCCCTCTCTGGCACGGCCTTGCAGTAAGGATGCGGGATTATTGAAACCTCGCGAAAGGAAATTATGACTAACTTGGACGACATATATGTCGTATAATAAAAATGAGAAAATTGCGGACTACCGGGGTCGAAGTATCGAACTCTCCGAAGATTCTTGGACACATATCCAGGAGTCCCATCCGGAGATTAATATCGAGGACATCCGATCGGTTCTGGCTGACCCGCTAGAAGTTCGGGAGTCACCCAAGGTAACCCTGGAGGGTAAATTGATCGAAATTTTCTATCAGACTAAAATTCACTCCGAGGGAAAGACGCGGTTTAAAGTTGTCGTCGTGAAAGCGCTAGAGAGCGGGCTCTATGTTTCCACCGCTATGACGACGAACGCGATGAAAGCTGGGAAGACTCTTTATAGAAAAAAGAACAAAGGAGTAGGACGATGAATATTTATTATGATGCTGACCGCGATTATGCAGAGGTCTTCTTCAAGAAAGCAGCGAACTACGGAGAAGAACTCAATGATCAGGTAACCGCTTTTAAATCTGAAAAAACAGATAAGATCGTGGGCTACGCCTTCGAAGACGCGAGTCAAACCGTGTTCGTCTCCGATCTCTTATCCCCTGCTGTAAAACTTGCGACACTCCTCCGAATGATTAGAACGAAGGAAAAACTGACGCAGGAGCAGGCCGCAAAAAAAATTGGCGACATCACCTTCCGTCACTATCAACGACTGGAGTCGGGAGAAGAAAATCCCACGCTTGCAACGATCGAGAGCATGATGAGAGCGTTTCCGAACACTGATTTTTCAGTGATTCTGAAACAAAAATCATCGGCCGCTTAAGCAAACTTTTACTTATTCTATTTTTTCGGAAACTCACGAACAAAGCGGAGCGCTTCCTGGATGCGCGCGGAATCTAAATCAAAAGAAATCGAACTGAATTCTTTCTCAATGTCACCAAAAGTAAATGCCACCGAGTTTGTGCCATTCGAAGCACAGTAAAGATTTATGGTTTTCGCGTAAGAACCAGACTTTTCGAGTTGGATGTAAAACCGGCCATTTCCATAATTTTTATAATAAGAAATTTTATAAAGGTCTCCTGCTCTAAGCTCTGACTCTAGGTTCTTTCGATCTCCGTAATTTTGCTTAGTGAGGGAACAGTTTTTCGTTTTTGCGACGAGATACTCCAGGCGAGGTTTTCCATCATTTATAATTTGGATCGGCATGGAGTTTTTAATCATAAGCGACGGAGAATAGTAGAGAGAGCCCCAGTACATGTTTACCGTGTCTAAGCTATGTGCGATACTATACGCCTTTTCATGATCGGATGGAGCTTCGGTGTCGATATCAACGCGAAGAGCGGCTTCGTAGGCCCTCTTTTTTCTTAATCGTTCGTTCTTACTCGCCGGACTCTCCCAAGGGAATGACCAAAATTCCCCTTCATAACCCCTGAGTGCCTGTTTCCAATGAACGGCATGCATGAGCTGATCGACGTTTAAGTTCTGAATAGGAGTCCCAGAAGCTTGAGCCTTGGAAAGGAGCGAAAGGGCCAAAAATAGTGTGCTTAACAGTACAGCTTTAGGCATAGGATTCTCCAGAAAGGCCAGTAAATACCACAAGAAGACGCGCGGCGTCAATATACGCGGGTAATGGATAAATTCACCCGAAGAAGCCTTTAAATTCTGATGTTTATCCGAATTACGACCGAAACTCAGGACTCAGGGAGCTTCCCTCCCACTTCGAAACCACGGTGGTCGCCACGCAGTTTCCAATGAGGTTCATCGCCGTTCGGCCCATATCCATAAATTCATCCACACCGATGATGAGAGCGATTCCTTCGAGTGGGAGCCCGAATGCGACGAGAGTTCCCGAAAGAACAACGAGAGACGCGCGTGGCACCGCTGCCACACCTTTCGTAGTGAGCATCAGGGTTAACATCATCGTGAGCTGAGTACCGAGTGAGAGCTCGATATGTGATGCCTGAGCAATAAATATAGAAGCCATAGCAAGATAGAGCGTAGATCCATCGAGGTTAAAACTATATCCGAGTGGAAGAACGAAACTCGCCACACGGTTCGGGACGCCCATCTTCTCTAAACTTTCAAGCGCCGATGGATATGCCGACTCGCTCGACGTCGTAGCGAAGGCTAAAGTAATCGAAGGACGAAGCTCTTTAAAAAACGCGAATACGTTTACTTTTGCCCACCTAAGCGCGGGTAAAATGACGATAAGAAAGAAAACGAATAACGCCACATAAAGTGAACCAATGAGTTTCATCATCGGTATGATCACCCGCCACCCATGCTCAGCCACACTTCCGGCCATAGCAGCACCCACACCGATCGGCGCGAGAAGCATGATAATTTCTGTAAATTTAAACATGACGGCAATTAGGCCTTCACAGAAGTGAAGAACGGGCTTCCCCTTAGGACCCGCAAGCATGACAGCGATTCCGAAAATTGAAGAAAAGAGAACGATCTGAAGAACGTCTCCGTTAACGACAGCCTCTGCAAAGTTGTGCGGCAAAAGGTGTTCGACGAAACCACCAAACGAAAGCTTCGCCTGAGCAGCAGCAGTTACCGATTCAGGGATATTATGTTCGATATTTAATCCATCTCCAGGACGGAAAAGATTTACAAAAAGAAGTCCAATCGCGAGCGCAAGAGTCGTAGCGATTTCGAAATAAACGATTGCTCTAAATCCTGTGCGACCCAGACTCGATACACTTCCTGCTGAGGAGATCCCCGTAACGATAGATGCAAAAATAAGCGGCGCAATGATACACTTTATTCCGTTTAGAAAGAGAGCACGAAAAGGCTTAACAGCGTGTCCGACCTCGGGAAGGAATACCCCAATTGCGAAACCAAGAGCGAGGGCAATAAAAATCCAGGTTGTTAAACGCATCGAACGTAAATATTTAAACATAATAAAGAGTTACTTTTATTAAATAAAAAACACCACTTTATTCTAGGGGGATCCTAGAAGGAACAGGACGTGATATTTTTAGGCTCGGAACATCGAATGCGCGAACTTAAATCAAGTGGAATGTAGGTATTGGGTCCTCTGATCCCGATTAAAAAAAGGCCAATTTCTTCAAGTTCAAGATGATTTTTTTTATTTTTACCAGAAATCTCGAAACGAAATGGGTGCGTGCCATTAATGAGTGCGTTCTTTTCTTCTGGCGAAAGGCGTATGGCGACCACGCTTTCCTTTCCCCAGAGATCAAGCCCCATATCGCGGAGATTTCCCACCCCAGGCGAAAGAGCTTCGCCTTTTAATCGAATCCGCATGTTTCCGGTTAGTTTTCCACGAATTCGAAGATAGGCGTATTCTGTCGATGGGGCTTCAAGTCTACCCTCGACTCTCAGTTCCTCATCGCTAATGCGCATATAGTCCGGATTCATAATAGCTAATAAATCACGAGACATCGGAAACGGAATCTCTTGAGTGGGTTCTAGGTGGGTTAAGATTCCACCCGAACTTCCCTGAGGAAATGAAGGACGATCACTAAAAACATTATGTTTGGCTATATTAAAAAGTATCGGGTGATCGCTTCCTTCTTCGAAGTTACCCTTGAAAGCACAAGATTTGTGTCCAATTCCGACGAGGAGATCGCAGTGATATTTTCGCTCTAGCGCGGCACCTGTCGGACTTAATAAAACCTCATAAATCCACTCGATATCAAGCCTTCGGCCATACCGTGAAATCAGGGATTCCGTGCCGCTTTTCGTTTTAACTGAATCTTCGTCTGTGAAATAAGCGGTATAACGAATTCGGGTGTTGCCGTTTTTAGAAGGAATCGTTGAATAACCTAAAAATAGAAAACGATCGTTGTACGGAGAAGAGGTTTGATCACGTCTCGAAACAAGAATTGGGGAGTGCCTAAGAACTTCAGGAGGTGGAAGGGCTAAGGCATCGAATGCAGCGATGTAAAAATAGAGTGGAAGGGCCCAACCGATTTTTCCCATCCTTTAATTCTAGGGGTGAGAACTAAAAAGAACAAATCGGTGAGCCCTTCGAGACGTATTATTTTATATTTTCAAACGAGAAATCGTCTCCCTTGGCCGTCACTTTAATGTCGGCGCCAGCAGCAAATTTACCATCGAGTAAACCGACTGCGAGAGGGTTTTGGATTTCACGTTGAAACACTCGCTTCATTGGGCGCGCACCGAAATCACGATCATACCCCTTCTCAGCGAGAAGCTCTAACGCTTTAGGGGTAAACTCGAGTTGGATGTTACGCTCTTTTAGCATCGCATTTAACTTCTTCACATGAAGACCGATGATTTTCGAGAGCTGCTCACGACCAAGGTGATCGAACATGACGACTTCGTCGATTCGATTTAAGAATTCGGGTCTGAAGTGTTCCCGTAAGAGGGAGAGCACACCACTTTCCCTTTTTTTCTGATCTTGCTCTTCGAGAATGAGGTGACTACCGATATTCGAAGTCATGATGATTACAGTGTTAGTGAAATCAACCGTTCGTCCTTGGCCATCAGTAGCTCGACCGTCGTCGAGAATCTGTAAAAAGATATTGAAAACATCTTTATGTGCCTTTTCAATCTCATCGAAGAGAAGAACACTATAAGGCCTTCTTCGAACAGCCTCGGTGAGTGCCCCGCCTTCTTCGTAACCCACGTAGCCCGGAGGTGCTCCGAGGAGACGTGAAACAGAGTGTTTTTCCATAAACTCTGACATATCAATCCGGACCATCGCGTTTTCATCATCGAATAAAAATTCGGCGAGAGCCTTCGCGGTTTCGGTTTTACCTACCCCGGTAGGGCCTAGGAAAAGGAAAGATCCAATCGGCCGGTTTTTTTCCTGTAGTCCCATACGCGACCTACGAACCGCATTCGCAATCGCGGAAAGAGCTTTAGACTGTCCGATCACCCGATCTTCAAGTCTCGACTCCATTTTAAGAAGCTTCTGTTGTTCTCCCTCGAGCATCTTCGTTACCGGAATTCCGGTCCACTTAGCGATAATTTCTGCAATATCCTGCTCGGTAACTTCTTGTCTTAAAAGACCAGGAGATTTTTGCTCACCCGACTTAGCCTGGCTTGCTTCGAGGTCTTTTTGGAGACCAAGCAGTTTACCATAGCGAAGTTCAGCCGCTTTTTCGAGATTACCCGAACGTTCAGCAAGTTCTGATTCCAAACGAATTTTTTCGATTTGTTCTTTTAAAACTTTCACTTTACCGACTTCGGTTTTTTCATTTTCCCACTGAGCTTTTAGGGTAGAGTTTTTATCTTTAAGCTCTGAGAGCTCCTTATCAATAATCTCTAGACGATCAACCGACGACCGGTCTTTTTCTTTTTTGAGCGCCTGCTTCTCAACCTCGAGCTGAAGAGTGCGGCGCTCATGAGCATCGATTGATTCAGGGCGCGATTCGATCTGAACGCGCAGACGTGCAGCCGCTTCGTCAACTAAGTCGATCGCTTTATCGGGTAAAAATCGATCCGTGATGTATCGATTCGAAAGCGTGGCAGCCGCAACGAGGGCGGCATCGCGAATACTGACCCCATGATGGACTTCATATCGTTCACGAAGTCCGCGTAGAATAGAAATAGTGTCCTCCACCGTAGGTTCCTTAACGAACACGGGCTGGAAGCGACGCTCAAGTGCTGGGTCTTTTTCAATATGCTTTCGGTATTCATCGAGAGTTGTTGCGCCGACGCAGTGAATTTCTCCGCGTGACAGTGCGGGCTTAAGAAGATTAGATGCGTCCATTGCACCTTCACTCGCTCCCGCTCCAACTAAAGTATGAAGTTCATCAATAAAGAGAATAATTTCTCCTTCAGCGTCTCGAACTTCTTTCAAGATTGATTTTAATCTTTCTTCAAACTCACCTCGAAATTTTGCCCCGGCAATTAAAGCGCCTAAGTCTAAAGTAAGTAATCGACGATTTTTAAGAGAATCCGGAACATCTCCATTCACGATTCGAAGAGCGAGCCCTTCAGCAATCGCAGTTTTACCCACGCCCGGCTCACCGATGAGCACCGGATTATTTTTCCTTCGACGTGAGAGTACCTGAATGACTCTACGAATTTCTTCGTCACGACCGATCACTGGATCAAGTTTTTGCTTCCTAGCGGCATCCGTTAGATCCCGACAATATTTTTCCAACGAACTTTGGAGTGAGTCTCCGCTTGCGGATTCCACTTTTTTTCCTTTTCTAATTTTTTCAATTCCAGTCTCTAATGATTTTTTAGTCAGACCTAAGGATTGCAGCTCTTTCTGAATTGCCGTTCCTTCGAACTTTGCAGTGAGAAGACCAAGTAAAAGGTGCTCGGGCGCCGTGAACGTATCTTTCAGGCGAGTAGCTTCATCTTCGGCTGCCACCAGGAGTCGATTAAATTGTCCCGAAGGATAAAGATTTCCGCTTCCACCCGTAACCTTAGGGAGTTTACTGAGAAGTGCCGCGCTCGATTTTTCAGCCAATTTTAAATCGACTCCAATTAAGGAAAGTAATGGAGGTAGCGAAGACTCAGAACTAAGCGCCGCTGAAAAAACATGTTCAGGTTGGAGCTCCTGGTGATCATGACGAATGGCAACCGCTTGAGCGGACTGTAGAATTGCTTCTGTAGTCTCAGTAAATTTTCTGCTCATATCTCACCCACCCTCTATACATAAGATGGGATCAAAATGGGACTAGTCAAGGTGCTTACTTTAAATCCAGAATAAGCACCTGAAACGCCTCTTGGCCCGACTCATCTACCCTAAGTACGCGAAGCAAGTATGACTTTTTAGCCTTTAATAGCCGATAAAAGTCATCAGCTGTTTTTATAGGTTTTCTATCAACTTCGACAATAATATCTCCTCTCAGAATCGAGGCTTTGTCAGCCGGACTTCCATACCGAATTTCGGTGACCACAACGCCTTTTGTGTTGGGTCGCGTTCCGATCTCCTTACTCAGCTCTAGAGTCAGGTCTTCTATTTGGAGACCGGATAGTTTTTTCACGAAATCCTCTTTATCTAAACGAGGCTGTGGATTCTTTTCTTCGGGTTTACTATTTGGGCGAAGTGCTACTATTAGGATAAACTCTTTTTCCTTTCCCGCTCGAATCGCTTTCACCTTGGTGGACACACCGACGGGTGTTCCTGTTACAGCGAGAATGAGATCATTCGCGGAAGATATTTTTTTCCCAGATACTTCAGTGATGATGTCGTAGGCTTTCAGTCCTGATTTATCGGCTGGCTCTCCAGGATAAACATGAGCTACGAAGCAGCCCTTAATATCTTTAGGGGCTTCGATCCGGTTTGCGATTTCAGGCGTGAGATCATTTACCTGGATACCAATATAACCGCGAGAAACAGATCCATTCGATTTAAGTTGTGGAAGAACGCCTTTTACGAAATTAACTGGAATCGCAAATCCAATTCCTTGGGCTCTTGCATCGATAGCGTTATTAATCCCAATCACTTCTCCTTTTAGATTGAGTAATGGACCCCCAGAATTACCAGGATTAATAGGGGCATCGGTTTGGAGGTAACTCGCAAGTGCAAAATCAGGACTTTTTCGACCTTTTGCCGAAATAATTCCATGAGTGACCGAATGACCCTGTCCAAATGGGTTTCCAACTGCATACACGTACTCCCCAACCTGAAGTGAGTCCGAATCCCCAAGAACTACGGGAACGAGTTGTCTTTTTGTCTCTACTTTAATTAAAGCAAGATCTAGATCCGGGTCTCTCCCAACAACTTTTGCATCAGTAGGTTTTTCATCTAATTCCTCAGTAAAAATAATTTTAATTTCATCGGCAC
>JBGSHQ010000160.1:0-4790 GCA_041752095.1 Bdellovibrionia bacterium | reverse complement strand
TATGTCCTCTTATTCTAGTTTCGGCACCAACTATTTGGCATTTCTTCCTTTTCTTTAAATATAGCTTGAAAAATATATTCAATGCAAGATATATTTAGATTATGAAATCGAACGCGAACGGCACTAAAAAGAGAGTTGTGGTATTGGGGGCGGGTATCGCGGGACATACTGCAGCGATGTTTCTGAGGCATCGACTTAAAAGCGAAGCCGAGGTGGTCGTGTTAAGTCCGAAAAATTATTGGAATTGGATCCCCTCGAATATTTGGGTTGGCGTCGGGATTATGAAACAGAAAGACGTCCGAGTCGATCTCCCATCTGTTTATAAAAAACTCGGAATCCAGTTTGTTCAGGCTAAAGCGACTGCAATCCATCCGATGGGCGGTCAGTCTAATGAGAAGGCGTGGATCGACTACGACGGACAGGCTGGTAGCGGGAAACTCGAATACGATTATTTAATCAACGCGACAGGACCGCTGTTGAACTTCGGTGCAACGCCTGGGCTGGGTCCAGATGCGCACACTGTTTCCGTTTGCACCGACGATCATGCGGTAGAGGCATCAAAACAACTTTTTGAGTCGGTTGAAAAGATGAGGAAGGGTTTAAAGCAAACCTTTGTCGTCGGCATGGGACATGGCACGTGTACCTGTGAAGGAGCGGCTTTTGAATACGTACTTAATCTCGAACACGAACTTCGCCGTCATGGAGTGCGAGATTTAGCACGAATCATTTTTATCACGAATGAAGCAGAGCTCGGAGACTTTGGTGTAGGCGGAATGTACCTCGAATACTCCGGATATATGACCCATAGTAAGAATTTTGCAGAATCCCTCTTTTTCGAAAGGAATGTCGAGTGGGTTTTAGGCGCTCATGTCGAAAAGGTCGAGGCCGGCTCCGTTTATTATGAAAATCTCAAAGGCGAGAAAGGCTCTATTCCGTTTGATTTCGCAATGCTCCTGCCCCCGTTCCGCGGAGCAATGATCAAAGCATTTGATCGAGATGGACTAGATGTTACTGCCCAGATTTTCGCCCCAAGTGGCTTCATGAAGGTGGACGCGAATTACACTTCGAAAGAATCTAAAGATTGGTCACCGGAGGACTGGCCTAAGAACTACCAAGCCCCTGCGTTTAAAAATATTTTTGCAGTGGGGATCGCTTTCGCACCGCCGCATCCTATTAGTGAACCCCGAAAAAGCCCTAACGGCACGGTGATTACGCCGTCTCCGCCTCGAACCGGAATGCCATCTGCGATCATGGGCCGGGTTGTCGCTGAAAATATCGCGGACATGATTCAAGGGAAAGCGGACCATCCTATTCGTGAGGCATCCATGGCCGAAATGGGCGCAGCTTGTGTGGCTTCTTCCGGGGTTGGTTTTTTTAGTGGAACAGCAGCTTCGATGACGATGTATCCGATCGTTCCGGACTTTAATAAATACCCCGGAGTAGGGCGTGATCCGAAGTTTACTTACGGCGAGGTTGGGCTCGCAGGTCATTGGATCAAAAAAATACTCCATCACATGTTTATTTATAAGGCCAAAGCACTGCCGGGTTGGACCCGAATTCCGGAATAATGAGGACTTCGCACCTATGACAAACGAACTAAAAACTAAAGATCAATTCAGTTCAGAAATTCCAAAATTTGTTTCGAGGCCTACGCGAAAGACGATTTTTATGAGGACATTTCTGCCTTTCCAAGTTTATCGTTTTATCGTCATTAACATTAAGATGTTGAAGATGATCGCAAAAGGTCACGGGAAAGGAACACAATGAAGGGTTTCACTGTATCTAAAAAGCAGTCTGAGGAAGTGAGTCTAATTTTCAAATCATTTTCACATCCGAGTCGACTGTTGATGCTTTGTAAACTTTCGGATGGACCTTGCACCGTTCAGCAACTTCAGGACGCGTGTGGTTTAGAACAGGCGCCGACTTCTCAGTTCCTGGCGAGGCTCCGAAAAGAGGGACGTGTGACCGGTGAGCGAGATGGGAATCAAGTTTATTACTCTTTGACGGATTCGCGGCTTGTAGAGCTGATGAAGACGTTAGGCAGGCTTTACTGTAATCCTAGGAAATAGTTTTTATGTTAAAGATAATGAGTCCATTTCTGTTGATAAGTTTCTTCACTCTCCACGTGGCAACCGTCTATGCAGCGGATTTCGAAACCATTTGGAATGCGATCGAATCGCGGTCGCCAGCGTTGAAATCCGAGGCGAGTGAAAATGAAGCGTCTGAGGTGCAGGTATCCCGGTCGAAGGGTCACTGGATGCCGCGCCTTATTCTCAATGCCGGAGTTGTGTCGACGAATGATCCGGGGACCACGCTTTTTTCGACCCTGGGATCCCGCTCTCTTGAGGCTACGGATCTCAGTCCGTCGCTGATGAATTATCCTTCCCGGCAGTGGTTTAAAAGTGGGAATGCAGTCCTCGATTGGACGCTTTTTGAAGGCGGTGCACGGCAGTCAGCGGTCAAAGGAGCCTCGTTGATGCACGAGAGTCACTCCCTTTCTATGGTCGCTCGTAAAAACGAAATTTACTCCGAGTTAGTTAAAGATTTTGGAAAACTTGCTACTCTGAATACCGAACGAAGCGGTGTCGTCGAACTTAAAGAGAAACTTTCTCGATTGGTCGAACGCTATAGGGTTGGTTCCAAAGATAATCCTGTAGGATATTCTGGACTCCTCGGGATGCGTTCGCTGATTAATCGGCTAGAGAGTGTCCTTTCCCAAAATTCTGCCGAATCAGACGCACTAGTCGAATCCATGCGTATTCGGAGTGGGTTAGACTCGATCAATCGTTCGGTTAACCTCTCGTCCGATCCGATCGATTTCGCTAAGGAGAAGTTCAAGAAAAGTAAATCGGGTAACACCGCCTCTAGTCCTCGCGTCGAGTCGATGCGACTTATGGCCGCCGCTCAAACCGAGTATTCGATGGCAGAACGAGCGAAGTGGCTTCCGCGAGTAGGGTTATTCGCTAGGGAAAATCTTATCTCCGGTCCTCGCGATACTGGAACCTCGACTGATTATGGTGCTTATCTTCAATGGTCCATTTTCGATGCCTCGAATATCGGGGCGTACCGCGAGGCAAGCCTTCGTTCAAAGGCACTCGACTATCGATCGAGCGAGATGGCCGAGAAATCGGAGGCCGCACGTCGCGGACTTCATTCGTCGCTTCCGATGCTAGAAGGTAATTTAAAGCGAGTAAAAGAATCGATGGAGATCACCGCCGAACAAGTCTCCGTGACAGAGAAACTCTTTAAGAACGGATCTGTGAATGCCCTTCAGCTAGCCGAGGTCCTTTCTCGACGAGCTGATGTCATTGAAAATAGAAAGCAAGTTGAAATCGTCTTGTTAGATCAACTCACCGAAGCCTTTCTTCAGAATGCGAGTGTCAAATGAGTTCCCATCAAGTGCTTAAACCCGGATTGGCTGGAAAGTTAGCGAAAGGTTTTGTTCATTCGAAACTTACGCCGGTGATCATCGGTACTTCTCTTTTACTTGGTTTATTTGCGGTTTTCGTAACACCTAAAGAAGAAGAGCCCCAAATTTCAGTTCCGATGATCGACATTCAAGTCGGAGTGCCAGGATTCGAAGCGAAAGAAGTTGAACGCAAAGTTGTCGAACCGATCGAGCGCGCCGTGTGGGGTCTCGACGGTGTCGAGTACGTCTATTCTTCGAGTCGCCCGAATGGAGCCCTCATCACCGTTCGTTTCAAGGTAGGGGAGCCAATCGAGCCAAGTCTTGTGAAGGTTCACCATAAACTCATGACCGTCCGGCCTGAGATGCCAAAAGAGGCGATGGATCCAGTCGTGAAGTCCTATTCAATCGACGATGTTCCATTTCTGACTCTCACTTTCAGTTCGAGCGAAATAGATGATTACGAACTTCGCCGGATTGTAGCACCTCTCGCACGCGAACTTTCGAGTACTCCCGATTTAAGTCGGGTCGAAGTTCTAGGCGGTCTTAAGCGTGCGGTACGGGTGATTGCGGATCCTGCGAAACTCCAGAGTCGGGGCATCTCCATTCTCACGCTAGCGGACGCGCTTCGAAAAAACGATAGCCTCATGCCGGGCCAGAAGACCTGGGGCGAGAGCCAAGTTTACGACGTCGAAGTGGGAGGACGGCTTGTTTCGGGCGAAGATGTGAAGCGGATCGCGGTCGGACAGCGTGGGGGCGCGGTCGTTCGTGTTTCTGACGTTGCGCTGGTGATCGACGGACCGGAAGAGCGTGTTCGTGGATCTTTACTCGTCTCTCGCGAAGGCGAGATTCGTACCGAGCGAGCTGTTTCGATCGTATTTGCGAAGCGTAAAGGTACGAACGTCGTCGAGCTCGCGAAACGTATTTTAAAACACGCGGCGACGTTCGGCGAGAAACTGCCGAAGTCGGTGCATTTCTCCGTTACCCGTGACTACGGTTCGACCGCCGAGGCAAAATCGAACGAACTGATCGAGCATCTCTTGATTGCTACGCTTTCGGTTTCGGTACTCATTGCGCTCTTCATGGGAATTCGGGCCGCGCTTGTTGTCGCCATTGCAATTCCAGTGACACTAGCGCTTACGCTCGCGATCTACTATTTCCTGGGCTATACGCTAAACCGTGTGACTCTTTTCGCACTTATTTTCTCGATCGGAATTCTCGTCGACGATGCGATTGTTGTCGTCGAGAACATCGAGAGGCATCTCCATCTCGACCGGAAGAAGGGAATCGTAAAGGCGGCGCTTGAAGCGGTCGCCGAAGTTGGAAATCCGACGATTCTCGCGACCTTCACCGTTATCGCGTCGATCCTTCCGATGGCGTTCGT
>JBGSHQ010000159.1:0-5454 GCA_041752095.1 Bdellovibrionia bacterium | reverse complement strand
GATGAAATCGCCGCCGTTAAAGAAGCCTGCGGTAAAGCCCACTTAAAAGTAATCCTAGAAACGGGCGAACTCTCCACTCTCGATAACGTCCGCAAGGCGAGCGATATCGCGATTGCTGCTGGTGGGGACTTTATTAAAACGTCGACCGGAAAAATCCAGCCTGCAGCTACTCTACCCGTGACTCTCGTCATGCTCGAAGCGATTCGGGATCACTATTATAAAACCGGTAAAATGATCGGAATGAAACCTGCGGGTGGAATCGCGACAGCGAAACTCGCGCTCCAGTACCTCGTCATGGTTCGCGAGACCCTGGGCGAAGCTTGGCTCGACCCCGACTGGTTCCGCTTCGGTGCAAGCGTTCTCGCTAACGATATCCTTCGTCAGCTCGTGAAGGAAAAAACCGGCGTTTATCAGTCGTTTGATTATTTCAGTAAAGTCTAAGGCGATTAAGAAATGAAAATGACAAAAAAAGTTAAATCGAAAAAAGCATCCGTAAAAATTAAATTCGACACCGAATGGTCCTACGCCCCTTCGATCGAATCGACCGACCACATTAACCTAAAAAAATCCTACGACCTCTTCATCGACGGAAAATGGGTCGCTCCTAAATCGGGGAAATACTTCCCGACGATTAATCCTGCGACCGAAGCAAAGCTCGCGGATATCGCCGAAGCAGGAGAAAAAGACGTCGACCTCGCCGTCCAAGCTGCACGCCGGGCTTACGATAACGTCTGGTCGAAACTCTCGGGTAAAGAGCGCGGAAAATACCTCTTCCGCATCGCTCGCATCATGCAAGAGCGCGCGCGTGAACTCGTTGTGATCGAAACGCTCGATGGGGGTAAACCCATCCGTGAATCCCGCACGGTCGATATCCCTCTCGCAGCGAACCACTTTTTCTACTACGCCGGATGGGCCGATAAACTCGACTACGCTTTTCCGACGAGAAACATCCGCCCGGTAGGAGTAGCAGGCCAGATCATCCCGTGGAATTTTCCACTCCTCATGGCCGCTTGGAAAATTGCTCCAGCACTAGCGGCTGGAAACACCGTCGTATTAAAACCCGCCGAACAAACCTCTCTCACCGCGCTTAAGTTAGCTGAAATTATGCAAGACGCTGGCCTCCCTCCAGGCGTCGTAAATATCGTAACGGGTGCAGGCGCTACGGGTGCCGCAATCGTAAACCATCCCGGCGTCGATAAGATCGCATTCACTGGATCCACCGACATCGGAAAACTCATCCAGCGCTCGATCGTGGGTACGGATAAGAAGCTCACCCTCGAACTCGGTGGTAAATCAGCACACATCATCTTCGAAGATGCGGCCATCGACCAGGCCGTCGAAGGAATTATTAACGGGATCTTTTTCAACCAGGGTCACGTCTGCTGCGCAGGATCCCGCCTCCTCGTTCAGGAGTCGGTCGCTAAAATCGTCATTCGCAAGCTGAAGGACCGAATGGAAACACTCATCGTCGGTGATCCACTCGATAAGAATACGGATGTCGGCGCGATTAACTCGAAGGAGCAACTCGCTAAGATCGAGGACTACCTAAAACTCGGAGTGGCAGAGGGCGCGAACCTTTTCCAAAGTTCCTGCAAACTCCCTTCGAAGGGTTACTTCGCGAAACCTACCCTTTTCACGGACGTCGCTCAGTCGCATAAAATCGTGCAGGAAGAAATCTTCGGACCCGTTCTCACGATCCAGACTTTCCGTACTGTAGAAGAAGCGATCGAAAAAGCGAATAACTCGCAGTACGGACTCGCAGGGGGGATCTGGACCGATAAAGGTTCTAAGATTTTCAGCGTTTCAAGCCAACTCCGCGCCGGAGTGGTGTGGGCGAATACGTATAATAAGTTTGATCCTTCGTCGCCTTTTGGTGGCTATAAGGAAAGTGGAATGGGTCGCGAGGGCGGAATGCACGGACTCTCGTCTTATCTTCAGTTCGATTAGGTCAGAGGAATTTATTTATGAATAAAAAAGAACAAAACTATACTGATGTCTCTGACACTGAAACGATGATCGACGATGAAACCGTCGTGACTGAGGGTCGCCTTAAAATTCTAAAGACCTATAAGCTCTATATCGATGGAAAATTTCCACGAACCGAGTCGGGTCGTTATTTCGTTTTTAAATCGAAAGACGGGAAAGAAATTGCAAACCTATGTCTCGCCTCTCGGAAAGACTTCCGTGAAGCCGCTACCGCCGCACGTGGCGCTGTAGCGAAATGGTCGAAGTCGACTGCGTTTAATCGCGGTCAGATTCTTTACCGTATTGCCGAGATGTTAGAAGGCCGTCGCGCTCAGTTTATCGAAGAACTCGAACAGCAAGGATTCACCCGCGAAGAAGCCGACACTGAAGTCAGCCTCTCAGTCGATCGCCTCGTTCACTATGCAGGATGGTCGGATAAATACGCTCAAGTGTTTAGCAGCGTAAATCCAGTCTCATCTTCGCACTTTAACTTTTCGACTTACGAACCGACGGGTGTCGTAACGGTGTTTGCTCCTGAAGAAAGTCCACTGCTTGGGCTGGTATCCGTAATCGCACCCGTACTTGTCGGTGGAAATACTTCGGTGGTTCTCGCATCCGCGAAGAATCCACTCTGCGCGATTACGTTTGCAGAAGTATTAAACTCCTCTGACGTTCCGTCTGGAGTTGTGAATATTCTTACTGGCTACCGTAAAGAACTCCTAGGCCACATGACCACACACATGGATGTGAACGCGATTTTCTACGCGGGTGAGAACGATGACGAATCGAAGAAGGTAAAAGAGGGTGCGGCCTTAAATGTGAAACGTGCGCGGATCTGGAATGAATCGAACTTCGAGAGCTCGAAGGCCGAGTCCCCGTACCTCATCCTCGACTTCCAGGAAGTGAAGACGACCTGGCACCCGATTGGGATTTAGGGAACAGAGTTTGCTTAAGTGGGTGGTAAACTGAATCCACCCCACTTGTAGGAGTACAACATGAGTAAAGCATCGAAAAACCCAATCCGAATTCCGGCCACTACGTCCGAAGATCAGCCGGCCACGCGGAAAATGCTAAAACTCGTTCGTAATGAACTCGTCGAAAAGATGGGTGCTGGATTTAAACGAGTCGACGGCGAGTTTATCGAAGTGAGAGCCTCAATCGATAGAATTGAACGCAGACTCAGCACTCGAATCGATAACCACCAAAAAGACACCCAAGCATCCTTCGAGAAGATGCAACTGACGATCGAAGAGCACGGGGCCCAAACCCGGGCGTCCCTCACCACCATGCAACTCCTCCTCGAAGAGCAGAATGCGAATAACCGGATCGTTCTGGAGGGCCTTCAATCCCTCTGGCAACGGCAGGACCGGATTGAGAAGGAATCTCTGGAACGCAGACCTTAACTTAACGCTTCGCGTTATAACCTCCCTCTAAATACTCGATCTTTTCGCTGCATTTCCCCAATTAATTTGTTAGAGAGTGCGTCATGCGATTCATCGACGAAGCAACCATTAAGATCTCTGGCGGACACGGCGGCCCAGGCTCCGTAAGTTTTCGCCGCGAAAAATTCATCCCTCGTGGAGGTCCAGACGGCGGCGACGGCGGGCGCGGCGGAGATGTGATTTTCGAAGCGTCGATCCAACTCGGCACTCTCCAGGATTTTCGTTTCAAGCGCGAGTATAAAGCTCCAAACGGTCGCCACGGCTCCGGCGTAAATAAAGAAGGACTCGCAGGCGATAACATTCTCGTGCGTGTTCCTGTCGGAACGGTTATCCGCGATTTCGAAACCAACGAAATCATCTGCGACTTCACCACCGACGGACAACTCTGGATCGCGGCTAAAGGCGGACGTGGCGGAAAAGGAAATGCACACTTCGTATCGTCTACTTTCCAAGCTCCAAAATTCGCGCAGGACGGAGAAGAAGGAACTGCCTGCCACGTAAAATTAGAATTAAAACTTCTCGCTGATGCAGCGATCATTGGATTTCCAAACGCCGGAAAATCTACGCTCATCTCCCGCATCTCAGCAGCGCGCCCGAAGATTGCAGATTATGCTTTCACGACCCTAACGCCAAATCTTGGCGTCGTTTCACTTCCCGAATATCAGAGTTTCGTGATCGCAGATATTCCAGGACTGATCGAAGGCGCCCATAAGGGAATGGGACTCGGTCATAAATTTTTAAAACACATCGAGCGCACGCGCGTATTCGTACACCTCCTCGACGGAACGAAGTTTCTCGAAGATGCTACGGGTCCAGGCGAAAATAGCTTTGACGAGGCGATTGAAGAACTCGTTCGCAGGTATACAGTCATTCGCCAGGAGCTTGGCCTCTTTAACGAAGCCCTTCTCCATAAGCCTGAAATCGTAGCGCTGAATAAACTCGACGTTCTCGAATCGAACCAAGACCTGATCGAACGCGCACGCACTGCACTTCGTACACGTATCGCAGCGATTCGCGGTGTACATCCCGAAGAGAAAGAACCGTTCGTCGTTTCGGCTGCGACGGGTGCTGGCGTCGACGGACTTCTTTATTCAGTCTACTCGCATATCCAAACGGCAAGAATGGCTGCTGCCATTAAGCCTGAAAGTCTTGGGAAGGTCGCCCTTCCTGATGACATTACGATTCGGAAGTAAAACGCGATGAACTGGAGCGAAGTCACCGCCCTTTTCGGTGGAGCATTCGATCCTCCGCATATCGGCCACCGAGAAGCTGTCGAAGGATTGTTAAAAAATCCAGGAGTCGGAGCGGTTCGAATTATTCCCACAGGAACACCTGCCTTAAAAACTGCGCAGACATCGGGTGAACATCGTCTCGCGATGACTAAACTGAACTTCACTAAACTCATTCACGATAAGTCGAGCCGTGTCCTTATCGATGATCGTGAGATTCGAACGAAGGGGGATCGGCCTTCGTTTACTTTCGACACACTCATCGAACTCCGAAAAGAGGGCACTCCCCTCGCCTTCGTCCTCGGTGTCGACCAGGTCGAAGCCCTCGATCAGTGGCACCGGTTTCCAGAACTTCTGGGTCTCTGCCACTGGATCGCGCTTGAAAGGGAGCCCGATGGGGTAGCCCGAATGCGAAAGGCGACAAAACGCCTGGTCGATTTAGGGGTGCTCTCCCACAAGGGCAATGAACGCGTGTTCGAAACCCGAGTCACTTCAGGCTCCCCAACCCAGTTTATAACCGTCCCGACCCCTGCCCGGGCCATGAGCTCAACCGATATCCGGAGGCGTTTTGCCCTGAATTACGCTGAATCCATCGATAAAAATGAATTATTAGACCCCCGCGTAAGAGCTTATTTGAACGCGAATCACCTCTATGGTACCTGAGGACATCTTATGACGAGCAATAGAACTATGGACGAAACCACTTCGAATACACCCGGCGCAACCACTAACCCAGAAGGCCTCCAAAAAGCACTCCTCTGTGCTCGCGCGGCGATTGATAAAAAGGCTGAGAACGTAAAAATTCTCGATCTCTCTGA
>JBGSHQ010000158.1:0-5282 GCA_041752095.1 Bdellovibrionia bacterium | reverse complement strand
AAAACCTAAGCCGCTTTTTTGACGTCGTCTTCGGCTGCGTAGTTCTTCGAATCGAGGTAGATCTCAGCCCATTTCGGATCAAACTGGGTCCCCGAACATCGAGCAATCTCCGCATAAGCGACTTCAAGCGGAAGCCCTTTGCGATATGCTCGGTCCTGAGTCATCGCATCGACCGTATCGACGACCGCGACGATCCGAGCAAGAAGTGGAATTTTTTCTCCGGATAATCCATCGGGATATCCAGCACCATCGAATCGTTCGTGGTGATAGCGAACAGCGGGAAGGATCGCAGCGACGAGTGGAAAGTGCGAAAACGGTTTTAGAATGTGTTCGCCCCAGGCTGCATGACCCATCATCCGCTTAATTTCGAATGCATCGAGTTTTGCAGGTTTATTCAGAATACTTTCTGGAATTCCGATTTTCCCAAGATCATGCATTAGCCCCGCATAGCGTGCTTCGATCTGCATTTCCTGGGTTAGTCCGCCCGCTTTAGCGAGTAGAAACGACGCTTCCGAGACGCGTTTACAGTGATCAGCCGTGAGGCGATCATGTGCGGCAAGGGCTTCCCAGAGTGACTGGAAAACGCGCTGTTCGGTGACTCGTACGGATTCGATAAGCATTACTCTAACCTTTTCGGTCGGGATCTAGGTTTTCTAAAGGGGATTTATAGATCCGGGTTCTATGTAACCCATTGATTTAAAAGGATTATGACTCGGTACTAGGTCGAAACCCCCTGCATTCAGGGTGATTTTTTCCTAAATCTTTGGCTTGAAACTGAGCCCTGGCACTGATAACCGAAGGGTCTTATGGCAAAAGGAAATCGCGTATTAGTTACTTTAGAATGCACTGAAGCTCGTAAAGAAGGTGTTCCACCTTCCCGTTACGGCACGACGAAAAATAAAACCAAGACGACCGAGAAGCTCGAGAAGATGAAGTATAATAAAAACCTTCGTCGCCACACGCTTCACCGCGAAGTTAAGTAATTTTTCTAAGTCGGAAAAATAAGTTTATGAAAAGCTCCCTCTGGCAACAGAGCGGGGCTTTTCGATTTTAGGGTGATTGAACTTTAGGGTGCTAAAAATTGCAATTTAGAATTCTCTACAAGTCCGATGAATTCGTCGCCGTGGATAAACCCCATGGCATCCATGTTCATCCTCCCGAAGATGAGCGGTTTCGAATTTCGAAGGCGGAGAATGGACTCGCCATACTTCGTGACCAACTCGGAAAGTATATTTATCCCGTGCACCGGCTCGATCGATCAACAAGCGGTGTTCTTCTCTATGCACTGAGTTCCGAGGCAGCAGGCGAACTTGGAAAACTTTTCCAGGCGCGAGAAATTCGGAAAACTTATTTTTCAGTCGTTCGCGGAGAGGCATTAACCGAAGGTGTAATCGATTCACCGCTTGCAGAAGAGGGAAAAGAAGCGGTGGATGCGCGGACGAATTTTACGAGGGTGGGTTTCGTCGAGTTACCCTGGAAGTCGGCACGATTCGAAACCTCTCGGTATTCTCTCCTTCGAGTAAATCCTGAGACCGGGCGGTACCACCAAATACGTCGCCACCTTCGTCGGGTGAATCACCCGCTGATTGGAGATACTGTCCACGGGGACGGGGTTCATAATCGACACTGGCGTGAAGTGATCGGTCGTCATTATCTTTTTCTAAAATGTTATTCACTCGAATTTAAAAATCCGTTTACGGGTTTGGACATACGGATCACTTCGCGTTGGAACTCAGAGTGGTTACGTGTTTTTGATTTATTTGGGGTGTGTCCTCACGAAAACCAAGGGCGCTCTCCTTTCGGAGAACGCCCTTAGCTTTGTGTGTGTGACGTGCAGGCAGACAGCTTTATAAAGATTAAAAGGGGTCGTGTTGGTTATCGCCTTCGGGTGAACTTTCTCCACCCGGAATGATAGAGGGAACGGGATCAGTGCCTTTCGGCGTGATCATCGTGTTTAAAATTTCCCAGCCGTGGCTAAACGCTATGGGTTCACTCGTCCAAATGTAATCAGGAACCTTACCACCGAATAAAGTGGTGTATCGTCCACCGACGATTTGCCCATCGGTATCGAGTTCGAGCCAATAATTTAAAACGCGAGTTTTTTCATAGATGGAACTGAGCTCTAAGGTGGCAGCAGTTTCACTCCCAAAATAAATCGTGGTCTTCACATGTACTTCTTTTATCGCAAGTGGGGAGGCGTCTTTTCGAGGAGAGCGTTGTCCGAGGATGCGTGACTCGTAACTGTAGATCGGATGCTGCCAAACTTGGATGCGTGGGGAGCGGTCCATGAGTAGACCCTTTTTTTCAATCCCAACTCGGTTCGTAAGTACGATATGAAAGGCCCCCGCGTTCACATCACGACGGCAAACTTCTTTCGGGTCGCCACGGTTACAGCGTTTTCCGATCCGAGCGGTCACCCGATCATCTTCACCGGGTCCGTCATAATAATAGGATGCGAGGGCTTTAATGTCTCCTGAACCGAAGGGAACATTAATTCCATCTGGATTCTGAAGTGTGACGGGTTTCGGTTGGTCGAAATGGAGTGAGGCTTGCGCCCAGCCGGTACAGATTCCGCGCCAAGAGGCAATGTCTTTACCGTAGATTTTTCGAAGCTCTTTCATCAGTGGGAAATCGTAATTCCCGCGAAGAATATCGAATTTTTCTGCAGGGCTCAGTTTTGAAATATCGAGTTTATTTTTCTCTGATTCCAGAATTTGTTCGCGCGTATGGAGTTCGTATTCCCAAGGTTTTTCACCCGTTTGCCACCGGTAAGCGATCGAGCCCTTTCTATCTGCCCAGTAGGGCCCGCTCCAAGGAAGCTCGGAATCGGGGAGAGAAGCGCTGAGCGGAAGGTCTTTTAAGAAGGCAGTGTAGTTGGGATTTACACGGAATGGGTCTGAGTTATCATTCCAGGGAGTGTCCGCATTTAAGGTAGCGGCTGCTGTAAGCGTAAGAAGTGTCAGTGCTCCACTGAGAGCACGATTAAAAGTATTCATTAGCCGCGCTCCTTTCGGGGATCACTCTACCGCCCATGATTTCTTTTCGCGAGAAATCATGGGCGAGTGAGTGTGAGTGAGAGATTAAATATCGTAATTAACAGACTTCGTGAGGTCTTGTCCGTTGGATACAGTTTTATATCCATCTACGATTTTTTTAGCAGCTTCGCAGGATTTTTTTACTGCGTTTAGGTCTGCTAAAGCCGCATTTACAGCCGCGTGATTTTTTTCGTCGAGTGATTTAAGGCGACCATTTTCTTCTCCGTATTTCTCATTCATTTTATCGACGTTGAGTTCTAATACGCGAAGTCGAGCGTTTAGAGTCTCGCGAGCAGATGGGTCGGTTGCGTCCTTGGCGGCAGCTAATTTTTTGAATTCTGGTTCTAGTTTAGCTTCAACGATTGGCCAGGTTTTATTTCCAGCCGCATCTTTCGCGCTCTGATCCATTTCAACGCCATACTTCGTAGAGAGGCAGGTCGTAAGATCATTCATGAGCTTATAATCAGCAGCAAAAGACTCAGCGCTAGAAGTGGCTGCTGTGTCGATCTTAATCGCACAATCAACAATGCCCGAATCTTTTACAGCGACGTCCATTTCTTGTTCCGAAACTTTATCGCCCGCTTTTTTATCAGCATCAGTCGGGAAAGTGGGGGTTTTGCCCGGGGTTTCTGTTGGGGGTACTGCTTTTAATGGGTTGGTGGGAGCTGGTTCGGTAGGGCCGTCTTTCACAGGTACCGGTGCACGACCTCGGCGTTCACAGCCGGAACCGAGAGCTGCAAGCGCAGCAAGCGAGAGGACGAGGACATTCTTACTTAGGGACTTTTTCATGGGATCTCCTTCACGTTAGGGACTCACCGGGGGGGTGGGTCATATTTCACACGCCACGAGTTATACCAAAAGGTGAGTAAAAAGGTCAAGTATAAATCGTGAAAATAATACATACTAGATGTGTGAGGTCTGGGTTCATAGGGCGGAATTACTAAAAAATTTAGAAGTTTCAATCCCTTAGGCTTGAACTCGGCCCAGTTCCGGTGCACCTTTAAATAACGTAAGAGGATTCATCTATGTTTGGTTTCAGCCTAGGTCACATGCTTATTCTCCTGATTGTGGTTTTACTCTTTAACGCAAGGAAGCTTCCTGAGCTTGGTTCTGCGTTAGGTAGAGGCCTGAATGCTTTTAAAAAGGGAATAGAAGGAAAGAGTGACGACGATGCTCTTCCTAAGGACCCTAAAGATCCTGGGTCGAAGGACGCCTAAGCGATGCTTCATTCATGGATGACGACCTGGTTTCACTGGGTCGAGCAGTGGGGATACCTCGGAGTTTTTATTTTAATGGCGATGGAAAGTTCGATCTTTCCAGTGCCGTCTGAAATCGTGATGCCGCCGGCAGCTTTCTGGGCTGCGCAGGGCCAGATGAATTTCTGGGGCGTCGTCGCTGCTGGAACCTTTGGGAGTTACTTCGGATCCGCAGTCACTTACTGGATCGCCCAGTGGTTAGGTCTTCCCTTCGTTCACCGTTATGGAAAATACGCATTACTCTCTTCGAAAAATATTTTATTCGCCGAAGCTTGGGTAAAAAGTCACGGAACGGTAGGAATTTTTTTAGCGCGATTTCTTCCCGTAATTCGCCATCTGATCTCGATCCCAGCGGGGATTTTTCGAATGCCATTTCTCCCATTCTCAGTCGCGACATTCACAGGAGCCGGACTCTGGTGTTTTATTCTTTCGTGGTTTGGGGCGAAGGTAATCGGAGATTCCCCTGAATTACTGAAGTCGCCTGAAGAGCTCGTGCATGTGATGAAAGCGAAGCTGCTTTGGTTTGTGGCTGGTGTGCTTGGGTTTTGCGTGCTCTACGGCGTGATGGTTGTACTGAAAAAACGATCGCAGCCAACGATCGCAGCATAAGTCGCTCACGATTTAAGTTTTCCGAGAATCTGATCAAGCGCAGCTTCTGCATGAATCCAATCGTACTGGGATTGCACGGCTCTTAATCCACGTTCAGTGACCTGGTCCCGAAATTTTTCATCCCGGCAAACACGAAGAACAAGTGAAGTGAATGCATCCGCGTCTTCAGCGATACAAATATCATCGAGAGGTCGAAGCGCTAATCCATCCGCGCCACGTCCGGTCGTAATGACGGGAATGCCGGAAGCAAGGGCTTCTAGAATATGAATGCGATTACCGCGACCATAACGAAGAGGAAAAACCGCAGCGGTCGATGCCCGAAGGTGATCGATCAGGTCCTCAGTTCGTTGGTATTCGTGAAATTCAAATTCTGGAAAATCTT
>JBGSHQ010000157.1:0-4619 GCA_041752095.1 Bdellovibrionia bacterium | reverse complement strand
ACGCACCTTTAAAACATCGTATTCGTGTTTGCAGCTTTTTCAGGAATATCCTGGTTCACGTCCCAGTGCTCGGCGATTTTCCCGTTTTCGACTCTAAAGATATCCACTCCCGCTGATCCGCGGTCGCCTGGCTTTGGAACTCGGTGGGAATGAAGGACGACTAAATCTCCTTCTGCGAGCGTGCGCTTAAAGAGAGTTTTAGCCGGGTCTTCTTTAGGGAGTTTAGAAAAAAAGTCGATAAACGCGTCCCTTCCAGAAGTGACATACGGATTATGCTGGATGTATTCCTTCGTGAGATACTTCAGCGCTGCTTCTTTAGGTTTATGCTGATTAAAAGCCATATCGTAAAAGGCTTCGACGATTTTCTTATTTTCCTGGGGGCCAGCAAACGCAGTAGAGGAGGCCAGTGCCGAAACAGTCAGAATCGAGAGAACGAATGGAAGTGTTTTTTTCATTCACCTAGCTTACTGATCGCCGACTTAAATGTGTCTTAAAGTAACCTAAAAAATTTTTAATAAAAGTAATAGAGCGTAATAATATGCTCGCTCGTGATCTGAGTGTCGCGTGGAATGTACTGATTCATATATCCAAACTCAATCCGGTCTGAGAGTCCTTCGATTCGAGTTCCGATAAAAAACCGATTCCGCTCGAAGATTCGATTTCCAGTCCATGTTTCACGCGAAAGATTCAGAAAAAATTCATTCCAAGTTAAAAAATACACTTTTTCAGTAATCGGGTAACGAAAGCTCGGCTGGAGTCGGTACCTCATCGAATGGTCTGTATCGTTTTCGATACTTCTCCATTCGAGTCTCGATCGAAAACCCATCCGGCTCTTCTCATCTAAGTTAAGCGAGTAAGTATGTTGAAGTGTGGGGCGGTACTCCTTCACGGAGCCCGTCTGAATATAGCCCATGATTAAACCCGCTTCATGATTTGCAGTAAAAGACTTTAACAGTCCAAATCGCGTGAGTAACTGCTGCATCGTGGTCGACTCGAGATCGTAGCGAAGTTGGAGTTCGTGCCAGAAAGATAGGTCAGTTGTGACCGCTTTTTTTCCGAAGATACCGAGCCATGTCTTTGCTTGGTTATCGACTGCGAAGACAGAGTGAATGGATAAGACACTGAAGATAAGTGGGATGATGATTCTCATGGGCGTATTCTAAAATAATTTATGTCGCCAGAACTTCTGCTAGACTCATCGCGATTTTCGGGAGCGTCTTTTTCTTTCCAATAATCTGGCGGTAGGGAACATAGGTCACTGTATTTTTCTGAAGCCCGATCATCCCGCCTGATTTACCTGCGATTAAGTACGCGGTCGCCATCGCGCCGAGAGCAGAACCCAACATTCGGTCGTGCGCGCTAGGGATTCCGCCGCGCTGAATGTGACCGAGCGTACATACCTTAGGATCGAACCCACTCTTAGCAAGTCCCGAAGCGATGCGTGTAGCAAGCCCAGGCTTCGGTCCTTCTGCGACCACTATGATCGAAGAAGTTTTTCCCCGATTCATTCCGCGTTCGATTGTTGACTGGATTTTACTTAAAGTGAGTTTTGCCTCAGGCACGACGATCGTTTCGGCTCCGCCGCCGATACCGGTAGAGAGAGCGATGAAACCGGAGTTTCTTCCCATGACTTCGACTAAGAAAAGTCTGCCGTGTGAGCTCGCGGTATCACGAATTCGGTCGATAGCTTCGACAGCTGTATTGACCGCGGTATCGAATCCGATTGTGTCATCGGTTTCAGCGATGTCATTATCGATCGTTCCGGGTACACCGATGGTTTTAAATCCAGTTTCTTTTTCGAGGAGGGAAGCGCCAGTGAAAGATCCATCGCCTCCGATAACGACGAGTCCTTCGATCCCTTTATCACGAAGAATTTTTGCGGCTTGTTTTCGTACCGATGCTTTATGAAATTCGAGGCATCGGTCCGTTTTTAAAATCGTGCCACCGCGCTGGATGATGTTTGCAACGCTCGATAGCTTCATCGGCTCGATATCGCCTTCGAGTAAACCACTATAGCCGCGGTAAACGCCACTCACTGAAACGCCATTTGCGATCGAGTAACGAACGACCGCTCTGACAGCCGCGTTCATTCCAGGTGCATCACCCCCGCTTGTGAGGACAGCGATCGATTTTAGTTTTTTCGTGGTCGGGAAGGGTGGGATCGTGATCATCGACATTCTTAGAGGGCCTTTCTAGATCGTTATGACTTTTTCTTCAGTAAAGTTTTTCCAGTAACTTCAGGTGGGAGGGGTAATTCCATTAAATCACAGAGCGTCGGCATGATGTCCGCCAGGCTTCCATCAAGGAGAGGAAAACGTGCTGATTTCGGAGCAGACGCTGAGTTCGGTGCAACCCAGATAGCGGGAACAGGATTTAAAGTATGCTGGGTATGTATGTGTCCGCGGTGGTCGCACATTTCTTCAGCGTTACCGTGATCGGCAGTGATGAGCGTATGATAGCCATTTTTTTCTGCTGCTCCGACGACTTTTGCAAGACAAGTATCGAGTGCTTCGATGGCTCGTACCGCTGCTTCGTAGTTTCCGGTGTGCCCGACCATGTCTGCATTCGCGAAGTTCATAAGAATGAACTGATGTTGGGCCGCTTCAATCTTTTCACGAGCCGCTTCGGCGACTTCGAATGCACTCATCTCAGGTTTTAAATCGTAGGTGGCCACATCTTTAGGTGATGCGATTAAGATTCGATCTTCGCCTTTAAAGGGCGCCTCGCGGCCGCCATTAAAGAAAAAGGTGACGTGAGCATATTTTTCAGTTTCAGCGAGACGAAGCTGCGTGAGATTTCGGTCCTCTAGGCATTTACCGAATAAATTATTTAGGTTCTGAGGTCCGTAAATGACGGGTGCGGGAAGATTTTTATCGTAAGTCGTCATCCCTGCGAATGCTGAGAGTTTCGGGTGAACGACACGATTAAAACCCTCGAACTCGGTCGATACAAATGCAGAAGTCAGTTCGCGAGCACGATCGGATCGGTAGTTAAAAAACACGACCGAGTCGCCATCACGAATGGCGCCTTTTGAATCGAGCAGGGTTGGTTCGACGAATTCATCACTGATTTTTTCTGCGTACGATGCCGCGACGACCTCTAAAGCAGATTTAGTAACAACTGGAGACTGGCCTGTTAATACTTTCCAAGATTTTTCCACCCGCTCCCAACGTTTATCGCGGTCCATGGCGTAGTATCGACCAGATACTGAGGCGAGTACTCCACGTGTCGGTCCAGATTTAGCGGGATTAAAAATAGGATGGCTTAAAAGGTGTTCAAGGTATTTCGGCGCAGAATCGGGCGGTGTATCTCTTCCATCAAGAAAAGCGTGGACGTAAACTTCAGGAACTTTTAGGTCCATCGCAAACGCAAGACACGCTTCGAGGTGTTCGATGTGCGAATGGACGCCGCCATCCGAAAGCAGTCCCATAAAGTGAACCCGCCCGGTCGCTTTCGCACCGTCTTCGATCGTTTCACGTAAAACTTTTAGTTTGAAAAAGGATCCGTTCCGGATTTCTTTCGAGATGCGGGTGAGGTCCTGATAAATGATACGACCTGCGCCCATCGTCATGTGACCGACTTCACTGTTACCCATTACGCCGTAAGGGAGGCCGACCGCTTCGCCATGGGTCATGAGTTCGGAGTGGGGATATTTTTCGAGCAGTCCTTTTAAGAACGGCTTTCGTGCATTCGCGATGGCATTAAACGGGGAGTCTTTCCCGATTCCGAAACCATCGAGCACGATGAGGAGAGCCTTGGACATAGGAGGAGACTACCTTATGGCTAGGTGTGTCCTCAACCCTCATGATGATAAGGATGACCCCGAAGAACGCTGAGCGATCGATAAATCTGCTCTGCAAGCACAAGCCTCGCAATTTCGTGCGAAAGGGTCTGAGGTCCGAGCGAAAAAAGTCCGCGCGCCTTTTTCTTTATCTCTGCAGAAAACCCGAGTGAACTTCCGATGCAGAAAGCAACTTCGGGAACCGAATTTTCTTCGAGCCCGCGAAGTGATGAAGCCCATTCCTGGGTCGCCCCAGATTTTCCTCGCTCATCGAGTAAGTAAAAAACTCCGCGTGAAGAAAGAAGGCCATCGAGTTTTGCTGTAAGTAATGCAGCTTCCTTTTCTTGGATCAGTAAACGCGTGGCGGGTGACTTATCGGGGACTGCGACTGATTTTAATTCGATCTCTTCTATCGGGCAGAACGACTTCGTATTCCGAACATAGTAATCCACCGTATCTCGAATTCCGGGAGCTTTTAATTTTCCGAATGCGAGAAGGTAAATTTTCAAGAGTAGCTCGCGTGTCGCTTAGTTCAGGCGTGAAGCGCCCTGGCCGTAGAACTCAGCAGGGATGCGGACTTTTGGAGCGTCTTTCCAGAGATTCTCGAGATCGTAATACTCGCGAAGAGCGTCGAGGAAAACGTGCATGATGACATCGCCGAAGTCCATGAGTACCCAGCGTCCGTCTTGAAGTCCTTCAGCTGAGAGGATGTTATAACCTTCGACATCCATTGCGGCTCCGACTGCTTCGCCGATCGCTGCGACTTGGCGATCTGAAGTTCCGCTACAGATAATGAAGTAATCAGTGAAGCCAGAGATCTCAGAGAGATCGAGAATTT
>JBGSHQ010000156.1:0-4329 GCA_041752095.1 Bdellovibrionia bacterium | reverse complement strand
GACCTCGGAGAGGAGTTCATTCATCAGTCTCGTTTTCCCCGAACCTGTAGAGCCCGAGATCAGGATCGTCTGATGCGACCGTACGATTTCACGTAGGAGAGGATAATAAGGAGATGCAGCCCAGACTTTTTCACCACTTTCGGGCTCTGGAAGTTTTCTGAGCGAGACTAAAACCCCCGATGGTGAAAGTGGCGGGAAAAGAGCATGCATTCGGTGACGAAACCTTACGCGTGAATCAGGCAGAATGACGAGATCCATGAAAGGTGATTTCGCATCGAACGATTTTCCAGCGCGTGAGATCTGGGTGAGTACCCAGTTCCGCAGACTCTCTTCACCGACTAAAAATCCATCGATAGGCCTTAGTCCTTCGCCTCGGTCTACGGTGAGGCCTTTTACTGAGAAACAGAGATCGGTCACTCGCCCATCCGTGAGATAGGGTGAGAGCGCGGAATCGAGTCCATCGTAAAGAGAAACGACTGTGTTTTCTGTATGAGCTGCACTCAAGGATATACTCATGGTTGAAAAGTCCCCATATCCATCTCGACTGCGGACTCAGCCGCAAGCTCTTCTTCAGTCGCGAAAGCGTTAAATGGATAATTCGGTGATGAACGTATTTCCATTTCTTCCATTGGACTCATCCAGTTCCGAGGAAGCGGGGAAGGGCCCGAAGGGTGATCATACCCGATCGCACGAAGTGGAGCCTCGGGAACATTTCGTGAAGGAAGGAGAACGGCGACTAACTCTGATCGATCTTCGAGGTATTCCTGGGAACCAAAAAGAAGCCCAAGCACTGGAATGTCCTTTAAGAAAGGCAGTCCTCGCGCGGCTTTTTTTACCCCTTCTTGGAGAAGTCCCGAAAGAAGTAGCGGCTTACCAAAGGTCGCATCGACCTGGGTTTTCATCCGGTTGGATTGAATCCCCGGAATTTTTTCAATCGCAATTTTCGGATCGAGATGACTCACTTCGGTTTGGATGTCGGCGCGAACTTTTTTACCAGATGCGGATTGTACTTTCAGCTTTAAGAGTAATCCGAAAGATTTCCAATCCACGCGTGATGTATGTAATGTTCTCGATTCGATCGGAACTTCGCCTCCTGCGAAGAGTTCCGCTTCACCAGGTGCGCGCACGACTAACTCCGGACGAGAAAGTACCCGAGCTGATCCATCATTTTCTAAAGCATTAATCGCGGCTTCGAGCGAAATCGCCGTTTGGATACCCATGCTCGAAACGCGGAGTGCATTCGGGATAACGCCCGCAAAATCAAATCCCAGTGCGCGGGATTTATTTTTTCTGAGCTCGAGTAGAAAAACTTTAAAATGGATCGTGGGGTCGCGGTCGGGGAGTGAATCGGTTTCAATCTCAAGGAGCGGAAAAACTTTAAGGAGCGCAAGATTCACATTCGTTCGAGTCTTCGGATCAGGCAGTCCCCCTCGAACGGTCAGTGTTTTCGTCTCTGGGGCAGCGGTGAGTTCGAGGTCATCCTTCCACCGGCTTTTATCGATCCAGTTTTTCACCTCACGTTCTCCTTCAGTGTAAAGCTCATGAGAGAGTGAAAGCTGGGTTCGGACTTGGTTTGGATAGGCAGCCGCGAGTGCGGCGATCTTCACTCCTTCTGATCGTGAGCGGACTTCGCCCTGGATGAGGTAAACCACCTTCCCTTTTTCTGGATCACCTGTGATCCACACCTCGACCTCATTTAAATGGGAGAGCCTTTTTTCAAGCTCGGTCAGGGGTCCTTTCTTCCAAGACCTCACCTCGATCGACCGATGTTCAGTGACTCCGTCCGAATTCCAGACCACAAGATCAGTCAACCCGGGCTGTACAGCTTTCACGAGAAGAGCGTTTTTTAACCCACCTGGGTTTGGGAGTGCCCTGAGGATGGACGAACCGATGGAATAACGTTTCATCCTTGGAACGGAGATAAAACGCTGCTCACCCTGGGAAAGAATGACTGGAGGGCGCTCTAAGTCGACTGAGGCTCCGTTTAAGCTCTTGGGGGAGGTTTTAACCTTTGCCCAAGTATCCGTCGGCATGACTACGAAGATAACAACTAGTGTCATTGATTTTAAAACCCCTGAAAAATGGCTGTATCGTTTAGACATAGAACTCCCTCCGATTGGTTATTCAGAGAGAGGCAAAGTCCCTGCCAAGTTTCATTGACCGGATATGGGGTTTACGCTAAGTTCCGAGCTTCATTTTATATTTATTTGGAGAGAGTAAGTCATGTCATCACGTACAGGTAAAACACGTAACGCACGCAAAGTTCGCCGCCATAACAAGGGCAAGACTCGTAAAAGAGATCAGCAGAACAAAGGAACCACTCCGAGTTTCCCTGTTCACATCGATTAATTCCGACTTAAGAATAATCATCGATGAGTCACTCACTATTTACGTCTGAGTCGGTTACTGAAGGTCATCCAGATAAAATCGCAGATCAGGTTTCTGATGCGGTTCTCGATGCCCTCCTCACCCAAGATCCACGTTCGCGTGTCGCTTGTGAAACATTAGTCACGACTGGGCTCGTAGTAGTCGCAGGTGAAGTAACGACGAATGCCCGTGCGGATTACGCGCATATTGCCCGCGAAGCGATTAAGAAAATTGGCTACGATGATTCCGATAAAGGCTTCGACTATAAGACTTGCGCAGTGATGGTAACTCTCGATCGACAGTCTCCCGATATCGCCCAAGGCGTAAATGTCGGTGAAGGGCTTCATAATCAGAAGGAACAAGGTGCTGGAGATCAGGGCATCATGTTCGGTTATGCAGTTCGTGAAGCCGATAACTTCATGCCGCTTTCGATCGACCTTTCTCATAAACTGGCTTACCGCCTTTCTGAGGTTCGTAAGAATGGAACGCTTGCTTGGCTCCGTCCCGATGGAAAGACTCAAGTCACCGTCGAGTACGAGAACGGAACTCCAAAGCGCATCGATGCAGTGGTCGTTTCTACTCAGCACGATGAGAACATCACCCAAAAACAAATTCACGAAGCGATCATCGAAGAAGTTGTCCGTAAGACGATTCCTGCTGGAATGATTGATAGCAAAACAAAATACCTCATTAATCCTACCGGACGTTTCGTCATCGGTGGACCGATGGGAGACTGCGGTCTCACGGGCCGCAAGATTATCGTCGATACCTACGGCGGCCATGGCGCGCACGGTGGTGGAGCGTTCTCCGGAAAAGATCCATCGAAGGTCGATCGATCGGCTTGCTACATGGGTCGTTATGTTGCGAAAAACTTAGTCGCAGCAGGACTCATGGATAAGTGCCTAGTTCAGTTTGCTTACGCGATCGGTGTTGCTGAGCCGGTTTCTGTAAACGTAAATGCTTATGGAACTGAAAAAGCTCCGATTGAAAAAATTGAAGCGGCAGTGAAGGAAGTTTTCAGACTTCGCCCTGCAGGCATTATCGAGTCACTGAATCTGCTTCGCCCGATTTACTCGAAGACGGCTGCTTATGGTCACTTCGGCCGTGAAGATGCAGACTTTACGTGGGAAAAAACCGATAAAGTTGCAGCACTTCGAACTTTTCTGAACTGAGTTTATTCTCGAGTAAAGGATTCCCCATGCGATTCCTCTACCTTTCGATAAAGTTTTTCCCTTACTGGGCGATTCCGCTCATGCTCATTTTTGGTGAGATCGCATATATTTTTCGGCGACGAGGGAATCGTCCCCAGATGATGCGAATGGGGTTTATCTCTATTTTTTTATTTATCCTGATCGTTCTATTTTTTGCCCTACGCTGGGATACGACTCTCTACCCCCAAATCGTTGAACTTCTTAAGGCGAGTTAGGCTTGTAACCCCCTGAATTTCGCCGCATGATGAGTGGGAAATCTAACGCCTCACTTTTTAGGAGATCGTCATGCGTATTGTACTTATTGTCCTTCTTTCACTTTTTGGAATGGAAGCTCATGCAGCTCACACCCGAGTCACTTACCCAAGCGCGGTCTCTGTCGAAATGCTAGGTCGTGCGATGCTCTACTCAGTAAATTTCGATCAGGTTTTAAACGATAATATCGCCGTAGGAGTAGGTCTCGGATCGGCTGCGACAATGACCGTGGGAACTGAGATCGATACGGATACTGCTGCGACCTTCCTCCCGGCGTATATGAATTATTACTTCTTAAAAGAACAAGGTTCACCCTTTGTTACTGCGGGTATGACCATCATCACGAACCAGTCGTCGGTAAAAGGCTTACAAACGAAAACAGGAAATCTCGAAATTCCTACGTCAAACGTTATGCCGAGCTTCGGAGGCGGGTACGAAAACCGTGGCGATAATGGATTTCTTTTCCGCGGTGCTGTTTATTTTAACGCAGGAAAATCTC
>JBGSHQ010000155.1:0-9236 GCA_041752095.1 Bdellovibrionia bacterium | reverse complement strand
CACCACAGGCCTACCAAGTTCAGATCATCACCCAAAAAGATCCTGTTAAAATCTCGGCTGCACTTAAATCTGTAGCGTCTGGGAAAGATTTCGCAGAGGTTGCAAAAAAATATAGCGAAGATGCCTCGGCAGAGACGGGAGGCGAACTCGGTGTGATGACCGAGGAGCAAATGAATAAAAAAATCCGCTCGGAGCTAAAAAAGCTTAAGGTGGGTGAATCGAGTCCAGTCCTTGGAAACGCAAAGTCTGGTTTTTTCTTTCTTCGTCTCGCGTCTTTAAAAACGGCTGACGATCAACAACTTAAGCAGGCTTCTGACCAAATTCGCGTCCAACTCGCTTCCGGTGAGTATCAACGCCAACTCGGGCTTTGGTTAGAACGCCAACGTCAAACAACTTACATTCGTCGTGCTGGTGATACCGCCATTGCTGGGCTTCCAAAGGGTCCTTAAGTCATGGGTAAAAACCTAGTCATTACTCCGGGCGATCCAGATGGAATCGGCCCAGAGGTGGTTTGGAAGGCCATCAAAAAAAATTCGCGAGTCTGGAAAAACTTTTCCCTCCTTTGCGTCGGAGCCAGAGAACCTTTTGATCGTTTAAAGGCGCGGGTCATTATTGCAGATCCCGATAAATTAACGCCTCCAAAAGAATCGCGACCCCATGTCTGGCTTCTTGAAGCGCCAACGACTTGTGACCCGCGTCTGCATCTGGGTGGTTATCAGTCAGGATGGTCGATTGAAACGGCTGTCGGACTTATCCAAAGCGGTTCTTTTTCCGCTCTTGTTACGGGTCCCATTCATAAAGGAAATTTAAATAAGGGCGGGTTTTCTTTTTCGGGTCACACCGATTTTCTTGCTGAGCTTTCAGGAATCCCCGCCTCTTCTGTTACGATGATGCTTGCGAATAAATACCTCCGCACCTCATTAGTGACCGTGCACACCTCACTCGCTCAAGTACCTAAAAAATTAAATGCAGAAAACATCTCACGTGCATGTAACCAAACCCTAGTAGCGCTCTCAGAATGGTGGGGAATTAAAAAACCAAAGATACTGGTGTGTGCTCTAAACCCGCACGCAGGCGAAGGGGGGCTTTTCGGAAATGAAGAAATCGAACTCCTCTTTCCGGTCGTCCTGTCTTTACGTAAAAAGTGGGGCAGCCGGGCGAGTATCTCTGATCCGCTCCCTGCGGACACCCTGTTCGCAAATCAAGTTCTTATGAAACCGAAGGATCGCGCAGATGCGGTTATTTCGATGTATCATGATCAAGGCCTAATTCCGGTTAAGCTTCTCGATTTTCCAAACACAGTAAACCTTACTCTCGGGCTTCCTTTCGTTCGAACCTCTGTTGATCATGGAACAGGGTTTGATATCGCCGGAAAAGGGATTGCCGATCATAGAAGTTTTCAATCCGCAGTTAATCTTGCGGTTAAATTAATAAAAAAAAAGGGGAATAAAAAATGAGCTCGAAATGGAACCCATCTATTTTTAGAGAATACGACATCCGCGGAATAGCGGGTAAAGACCTTACACCTGCCTTTGCTGAACACTTGGGTCAGGCTTACGCCCAATATATCGCGGGACGTAAACCCGTTAAAAATAGATCCGCTCTAACTGTTGCCGTTGGAAAAGACTGTCGTTTATCTTCAGACGAGCTTACAGACGCTCTCGTTGTTGGGCTACGTAAAGGGGGGCTTGATGTTATCCAACTCGGAATTTGTCCAACGCCGTTAACCTATTTTTCGGTTTTCACTCTCGACCTTGATGGCGGAATTATGGTCACAGGGTCTCATAATCCTGGTGATTATAATGGATTTAAAATTTCTGTGGGAAAAGACACGATACACGGATCCCAAGTCCAAGACCTTCGCGTCCTTATGGATACGCCCGCAGTTCACGCCCCTAAAGCAGGTTCAATCAGTGCTTTTGAGCCCATCGCCCCTTACATCGATCACGTTGTAAAAAACGCAAAGCCCCTTACGCGAAAAAAAATCGTTCTCGATGCAGGAAATGGAACCGCAAGCACTGTAGCTCCCGAACTCTTTAAGCGCCTCGGCGCAGATGTTATCCCTCTGTACTGTAGCTTAGACGGCAGGTTTCCGAATCATCATCCTGACCCAACGGTTCCAGCTAATCTAAAGGACATGGTCGCACTCATGAAAAAAGAAGGGGCGGACTTAGGTATCGCTTTTGATGGGGACTCTGATCGAATCGGTCTCGCTGATGAAACCGGTCGAATTATTTATGGGGATGAAATGATGGTCCTTTTTTCCAGGGACGTTCTTAAAGAAAACCCAGGAGCGACGATTATTAGTGAAGTGAAGTCGAGCTATCGCCTCTATGAAGATATCGCAAAAAAAGGGGGTGTCCCCATTATGTGGAAAACGGGCCATTCGCTGATTAAATCAAAAATGAAGGAAACAAAGGCTCTTCTCGCTGGGGAGATGTCGGGGCATATCTTCTTTGCGGATCGCTATTTTGGATACGATGATGCGATTTATGCCGGTACGCGGGTTTATGAAATTGCGTGTGCGGCGAAAGGTCCTTTTTCTACGGTACTCGCTGATCTTGAAAAAACGGTTAACACCCCAGAAATTCGCGTCGACTGCGAGGAAGAAAAAAAGTTCGCACTCGTTGAAGGAACCAAGGCGAAACTCCGCGCGCTAGGTGTTGGCAAGGTCAATGATATCGACGGAATTCGAATTGATTTTGGTGACGGCTGGGGGCTTGTACGAGCGTCCAATACTCAGCCCGTGATCGTTTTAAGATTTGAATCTAAAACTGAATCGCGGTTAAACGAGATTAGATCTATCGTTGAGTCTGCTCTCCAGAAAACAGCGCGCGAGGTTGGACACCCTTCATTAGAAACGCATGGGAATACCCACTAAAAACTCTTTAAAGAGGGGTGAGGTTAAACCTCCGCCTATTCCTGCCTTACCCGATGAAGCAATCGTGGTTAAGGGTGCACGTGTTCATAATTTAAAAAACATTACGGTTACCATTCCCCGCGATACGCTCACTGTAATTACCGGGCTATCGGGGTCAGGAAAAAGCTCTCTTGCTTTCGATACAATCTACGCCGAAGGGCAGAGGCGCTATGTGGAAAGTCTCTCAGCTTATGCCAGACAGTTTCTCGAACAAGTCGGGAAGCCTGAAGTTGATTCGATTGATGGCTTAAGCCCCACCATCTCTATTGAGCAAAAAACGGTTAGCTATAATCCGCGTTCTACCGTCGGTACCGTTACTGAGCTTTGGGATTACATGCGCCTTCTCTATTCAAGAATAGGGAAGCCGTTTTGTTATGAATGTGGAAACCCTATTAAATCACAGTCACCCCAGCAAATTACAGATCAGGTTTTAGGTTATCCAGAAAACACGAAGCTCGCGATTCTAGCGCCTGTCATTAAAGGGCGAAAGGGTGAGTACCAAAAAGAACTCCTCGGGCTTAGGCAACGGGGGTTTGTTAGGGTTCGGGTCGATGGAGAGGTTCTCGATCTTTCTCAGGACATTGCCCTGGATAAAAATAAAAAACACAATATCGAGGTTTACGTCGATCGACTTATCATTAAAGGAGATCGGGGTGTTCTGGGGACGCGTGTAAGTGACTCCGTAGAGCTCGCTTTAAAGCTCGGTGAAGGCCAAATCATTCTCGAGGTTGTTGGCGGTAAAGAAACGGAAGAAGTTCTTCTCTCAGAAAAGTTTGCCTGTCAGGACTGCGGAATTAGCTATCCTGCACCCGAACCTCGTACTTTTTCGTTTAATAGCCCGATGGGTGCGTGCCCAACTTGTGATGGGCTTGGAATCGATCGCCGTTTTTCGTCTGAAAGCTCAGAGGATGATGATTCCGAAGACCGAAACGAAAACCCAATTTTTCTAGATGAAATCACGCCAGAAACACACCCCTGTCCCGACTGCCTGGGACAGCGACTTCGAATTGAAAGCCGATATTTTAAAATTACAGGAAAAAATATTTCCGACATTGCTGTACTAGCCATTACTGATTTAGCGCTCTTTTTTGAAAAAATTAAACTCACCGAGCGTGAAACACTCATCGCAAATCGCATTATCCAGGAAATTGTCGAAAGAATACGGTTTTTAAATGAGGTGGGCGTGGGCTATCTCACACTAGCCAGACAGGCCTCAACCCTTTCAGGCGGAGAAGCCCAGAGGATTCGGCTAGCAACTCAAATCGGATCTTCTCTCGTCGGTGTAATCTACGTTCTTGATGAGCCGTCGATCGGCCTTCACCAACGTGATAATGATCGTCTAATTGGGACCCTAAAACGCCTTCGTGATCTTGGAAACACGGTCCTTGTGGTGGAGCACGACGAAGACACCATGAAGCAGGCCGATTTTATCGTCGATATCGGACCTGCTGCCGGCATTCATGGGGGTGAGATCATTACGACGGGCACCTATAATGACATTTTAGAAAACAAAGTCAGCCTGACCGCTAAATATCTGAGGGGTGATCTAAAAGTTCCAATCCCGGTAAAAAGACGCCCATTCGATAAAAATCGCGTCCTTCGAATTGAGGGAGCAAAACAGAATAATCTTAAAAATGTGACTGTCAATTTTCCGCTTGGTACCTTTACGGCTGTCACTGGTGTCTCGGGAAGTGGAAAATCGACGCTCGTAATTGACACCGTTTTTAGATTACTTGCGCGTTCGGTTTATAAAGCAAAAATCGCGGAACCGAAGATTAAAAAAGCGGTCGGCGTGGAACTCGTTGACAAGGTTGTAGACATCGATCAAAGCCCGATCGGTCGTACGCCACGTTCAAATCCTGCTACATATACCGGTATTTTTACTTTTGTCCGAGACCTCTTCGCCCAGCTTCCCGAATCCCAAGTGCGGGGTTATAAGCCGGGTCGCTTTTCCTTTAACGTAAAAGGCGGAAGGTGTGAGTCCTGTGAAGGGGACGGGGTCATTAAAGTCGAAATGCATTTTCTCCCCGCCGTTTTCGTCGCGTGCGATGTCTGTAAGGGGAAACGCTATAACCGCGAAACCCTCGACATCCGATTTAAGGGAAAAAATATTGCCGACGTTCTCGATATGACGATCGAGGAAGCGCACACCTTTTTTGATTCTGTTTACTGGATTAAGCATCGTCTCGGAGTTCAGAACGATGTGGGTCTTGGATATTTAAAACTGGGCCAAGCAGCCACTACACTTTCAGGTGGTGAAGCCCAAAGGATAAAGCTTTCAAAAGAACTCTCAAAACGGGGGACCGGAAAAACAGTCTATATTTTAGATGAACCTTCCACGGGTCTACACTTCGAAGACGTCCGTAAACTGGTATCGATGCTCCAAACCCTCGTCGACCAGGGAAATACTGTCATCATCATCGAACATAATCTCGATATGATTAAGGTCGCTGACTGGGTGATCGATGTGGGGCCAGAAGGGGGCGCCGGTGGCGGAGAAATCGTCGCGGTTGGAACGCCGGAGGAGATTGTGAAAGTCAAAAACTCCCATACTGCAAAGTATTTACGTCGTTATTTAAGCGGTTAATCTCGTTATCTCTTTGGTGTGGGTGTCCGCTTTTGACGACAAAATCTATCCCTCCTATTTACTTTACTTTGCACCGGCCGATTACACGTGCCATATAGATCTGGCTACGTAAGCGTTTTTTCTTAAAATTTTTATAATTAGCAAAAGGTTTTTTATGCATTTTTTTAAGCCCCTCTCGATTTTTGTATTTTTCCTTTCCTTTTCATTACTTTCGTTTGCTGGATCTGGTGATCCCTGTTCCCCAACCGTTCGTGCAGCTCCGAGTAACCTGAGCTGCATAAAAGATGGGTTGAACTATTCCATCGTGATCTCCACTAAAATGTCTCCTCCCATCGAAGCTTGTATGGGTTCCAAACACATCGAGGTTTCATCTGCTAATATTAAAATTTATTCCTCAGCAGGACGTTTGCTTGGAACTCTTGAACTCCCCATCGAGACATTTACCTACTCGGGTGGTTTGCCCGGGACGAGCAGTGGGTTTTTACGGGCTCAGGAACTAGGGTTACTTCTTGAGGGCTGTACTTCCCCCGCTCATGGCGGAATGTCCGCAAGCAATTAACTTCGCTTAAAATGATCTCGAACGAAAACTTCTCCCTTCTTAAAGAAGTAAATGATTATCGAGAGTTTCTTTCTGTTTATCTTAAGATAACGAATCGGACTCTGTCTGATTTTGCTCGTGCTGCGGGTTTTGTTCGTGGTTTTCCAGGCGATATTATTTCTCGTCGCCGTCGTTTATCTGCCGGTTCTTATAAATCTTTCGCGTCTGCACTCATTCTGCCTTCAGCAGCAAAGCGCTATTTCCGTCTCCTCGTTGCCCGAGATGAGAGAGATCTTTTTCCAGAAATATCCTCCTCTCAAATTGAAAAAGGTCTTCGTTCACTCCGTTTAAAAACCTGGCAGTCCGGTCACCGCGTTGTTCAAGCTGATCTTGAAAAAAATCTGACCGCGGTTATGAGGGAACTTTCCTGTTTATCCGTTTATGCCGCTGCCGGTTCTCCGGGAAGTCGAACCCCCCTTCATCTTCTCATTTCAAGGACAGCCCTCTCGGTAGCCACAGTAAAGAAAGCGATACAGCTCTTGAAAAAGGCACGCCTTTTAGAGCAAATCGATTCGAATTACTCCCCTATCGATTTCCACACGGCCTTGCGCTCTACACCTAAGCCCTCTGCTTCTTTTAAAATTCTCTTTAAATCTGCATTAACCGCCGCCGCCTTACAGGTCGATCGCTCGGCAGATCCAGATCAGGAACTCTTTTTTACTTCTTCGTTCTGCGTGAATGAAAAGGAGCTCGGTAAGTTAAAAACTGAATTGCGTGCCCTTCTTCTCCGCTATGTTGATGAAGCGATAGAGCCTGAAGGCGGTCGCGTGGTTCACCTGGTTACTGGACTTCATTTATAAAAAAACCCCCATCCAATTTCTTGGACAGGGGTCTTAATCTTATTCTCGTCTTTCGAACTAAATCTTGATCTTTACGAACGCGATAACGAATGCGTAAAGAACGAGAGATTCGATCAGAGCGAGCGAAATGATCATCGGAACGAAGATCTTTCCAGACGCTGCTGGGTTACGAGCAATCCCTTCAAGAGCGCTGGCTGCTGCCTTGCCCTGTCCAAGAGATCCACCGAATGCAGCAACACCGATTGCGAGGCCTGCGCCAAGTGATGCGTAAGCATCAGCGTGCGAAGCTCCGCCTTCTTCGGCCATAGCCACAGAAGCGAAAACAGTTAAAAAAGCGAGAGTAGCAATTAATTTGCGAAGCATGGGATTATCATCCTTTCTTAATGATCATGTGCCGTCGACAATGAAATATAGACCATCGTCATCAAACAGAAGACGAAAGCCTGAATAAAGGCCACAAAAACGCCAAGCCCGAGAAAGATCACGGGTAAGCCAATTGGAACCAATCCGTTAAAAACTCCTAGAACAACGTGGTCACCCATGATGTTTCCGCGAAGACGAAGTCCGAGCGAAAGGGGGCGAAAAAGATGAGAAACAATTTCAATAGGGAGAATCAGCCAAGCCAACCACCAGACCGGACCCATCAGGTGTTTCAGGTGGGTGATCAGGCCGTTCGCCTTAATTCCAGCAACGTTATAATAGATGAAAACGAAGAGCCCGAGAGCAAGCGTCGTATTCAGATTATCCGTCGGTGGCAGAAAGCCAGGAATAGATCCGATGAGGTTTGAAAAGAAAATGTAGCAAAAAAGCGCGCCAATAAACGGGAAGAAAACTCGTGCCTCATGAAGACCCATCGTCTGTTCACAGAGACCAAAAAGTTTTTCCGCTAAAATTTCAAAAAAGTTCCGGTAAGTGAGGGTCGGGGCTGGAATAATTGCGCCGTCTTTTTGCTTCATCGCACCCGAAAGTGAAATGCGAGCAATGAGCATCGTCACGGTCATCATTACCGCTACGAGAAGACTGTGCACCACGTGGGCTGGCATGTGCTCTAAGCCCGGGACAATCGTGTACCAATTAAAACCATGTGACTCGTGCATTTTCTAAATCTCGATAAACAAATTACGTGTTTTTAATCTCAGACTGGCTCCATAAGAACCCGCCTACCAAAGGAATCGCAACGATTCCACTTAACCCAAGAAGACTTCCCTGACTTGCGATTTCTGGAAACTTCCAAAGGAAGATTGCAATAGTCGCTAGACAGGCCATCTTCAAACTCCCAAAAACGAGAGCTTGGATAGTATAGGCTGACCTATTTTGAGCCCCCTGATCTGACATCAAAACCAGAGTCGCTGCAATGGTTTTTACTAGAAAAAACAGGTCAGTAACCCCCAAAAGAAAAAAGATGAGCCACGCGCGAAGCGCCGCGGCAGGAGTTTCGGAGGTAAGAATAATAAAGCCAACACAAATTCCAGCCCATCCAAGCGTCGCAAGAATAAAGGGGCGAAGATTAACTTCCTGATTACCAATTCGAATGACCATGATCTTAACTACTTTTTAAATTTGTTTTGATACTGAACAACTTGGATGCACGCCGCATAAAGCCCGGCTCCTGAGGTCACTAAAATAACCCACCAGGGGAAGTCGAGTTTTTTCCAGAGCAGCCATCCAATCCCGACCCCAGCGGCACTCGAACCCAGAAATGAGCTCAGAACCAAAAAAAAGATTCCAAACTGTCGAGACATCGAGTCTTTATCGGGACCTTCTTCTCTCATCTGACTCCTCTGTTCAAAGATTCTTTTGGTTTTTCCGCTCTGCGATCCTGCGAAGCTTTAGCTCCACGACGGTTCGGTTTGGATAAAGGTCCTTGATTTCTTCAAAAGCTTTATACGCTGCGTCGGCCATATCCAGCTCTTCATAGCAATTTCCAATTTCAAATTTCGCCTCTAGTGACAGGGGATCAGTCGGAAACGCAGAAATGAATGCTTGAAACTCTTTAATAGCATCGCGAAATGCATCCGCAGCAAGGCGGGCTTCTTTTTGCTGAAGTTGGTGCCCCTTAGTCTGCTGAGATACACCGATTTCAAACCGTGCCCGCTTCGCCCAATCGGATCCTTTATATTTATCCACGACTAGGCGAAAGGTTTTATTTGAATCTTCAAACTTAAGGAGATGAAACTGTGCCTTTCCAATTCGGTATGTATACTCGTCTTTTTCGGGATCATTCGGATAAAGCTCAATCATCCGTTCATAATGCTGGATTGCTTGTTCGTACTGTTCGAGTCGAATAAAAAGGATCTCTCCCACTTGTTTAAATGCTTCGTGGGCAAGAGG
>JBGSHQ010000154.1:0-18167 GCA_041752095.1 Bdellovibrionia bacterium | reverse complement strand
GTACCTCTAATATCTCTGTGAGAGATAACCCGTCGCAAGATTAATCGCGTCGTCAAAAAACTATCGCCCAAATAGATCGATAGTTGATTATTACAGAAAAAATTCATCCGGCCACCCAGTCTGACGATAAGTCAGCATGAGCGATTCTAAGTTTAAAATTGCATTAATTGGGTATGGGTATTGGGGTCCGAATCTCCTTCGAAACGTTTTTGCGCATCCCGAAGTTATAGTCGCTGGCGTTGTAGAAGCTAATGAAGCCTCTCGAAAAAAATGTGAATCAGCATACCCGCACATCCCCGTCTTCTCGACAGTCGAAGAGCTTTTATCGAAGGGAACCTTAAACGGTGTAATCATCGCAACTCCACCCGCTACCCACTGTGAAATTTCTATAAAATGCCTAGAAGCAGGAGCACATGTATTAGTCGAAAAACCGCTCGCTCTATCTACTGAAGAATGCGACAAAATTCTGTCGGCAGCTAAAAAAAATAACCTCCAAGTCATGGTCGACCACACGTTCGTCTTCCACCCCTCAGTGGAATACCTATCAAATGCAATTCAACACGGAGATTTAGGTGATTTACTCTATTACGATTCAGTTCGAGTGAACTTGGGCGGCTTCCAACCCCGCACAAATGTTCTCTGGGATTTAGCTCCCCACGACCTATCGATTTTAGATCTTTTCTTAAACGGTAAGGTGCCTACGCATATTTCGTGTACTGGAGTCCGACATTTTGGAACTAACATCGAAAACCTTTGTCACTTAAGCTTGAAATACGACAACGACTTCATTGCACACCTGAATTTAAACTGGGTTGCACCTGTAAAAATTAGAACGATCACCGTTGGTGGAACTAAAAAAATGGCGATCTACGATGACAATCTCTCCACCGAGAAGGTGAAAGTTTACGACAAAAGCGTGACACTCACCTCGCCAACAAAAGTGGATTTTCTTGTGAATTATCGAACTGGGGACATGATTGCCCCAGCGATTTCGACTCGCGAAGCACTTAAAGGTGTCACAGAGCATTTCGTGGAGTGCATTAAAAACGGAAAACGCCCGATCTGTGATGGCGAAGCTGGAAAGCGCGTCGTACAAATTCTTGAAGCAGCATCCTTGAGCATGACCGATGGAGGCAGACCCGTGAGCTTTAACGGCACCCCTCTCGAGAGACGGATTTCGAACCGAAAAGCTGCCTAATCTCATTACGATTTCTGGAACTTTTACCACTCATCCCTTAAACTAGGAGACATGAGCACAAAAGTACCATTTATGGATCTCAATCGTATTCACGCGCCAATAAAGGATGAAATTCTTTCGCGAATTGGAACGATTATCGATCGCTCGGGATTCATTTTAGGATCTGAAGTCGAAGCATTTGAGAAGGATTTTGCTGCCTATGTCGGATCTTCATTCGCACTCGGGGTTGCAAACGGTCTTGATGCACTAAAACTTGCGCTCCAGTCAGTAGATATAGGACCAGGGGATGAGGTTATTACAGCAGCGAACACTTTTGCAGCAACCGCTTTTGCGATTTCAGCAGTTGGAGCTCGCCCTGTCTTCGCCGAAATCGAAGAAAAAAGTTACAACATCGATCCACGATCGGTAGAGAAACTGATCACTCCTAAAACAAAAGCAATTATACCCGTTCATCTTTATGGCCAACCCGCCAGTATGGGTCCCCTAATCGCACTTGCTGATAAACATGGCTTGAAAATAGTAGAGGACTGCGCCCAATCCCATGGTGCAACTTACGAGAATAAAAATACTGGCACGATGGGGATCTTAGGATGCTTTAGTTTTTACCCCGGTAAAAACTTAGGAGCCATGGGAGACGGCGGAGCCATTACAACGTCAAATCCTGAAGTCTTTAAAAAATTAAAAATTCTCCGCGATGTAGGTCAGAGCGAAAAATATCACCATACGGTGATCGGTCATAATTCGAGATTAGACGCCATTCAGGCTTCGATTCTTGCAGTAAAACTCAAGCACCTAAAATCCCAAACTGAAGACAGAGTTCGTGTTGCGAAACGATACAGAGAAGTTCTTTCCGGAATTAACCCAATAGTTTTACCCGATGCCCTTACAGACCGGACACACGTCTATCACCTCTATGTCATTCATACGAAGGATTCAAAAGATCGCGATCTTCTTAAAAATCATTTAAATGCGGCCGGAGTACAAACCGGTTTACACTACCCGATCCCCCTTCACCTCCAAAAATGTTATTCGAGTCTCGGGTACAAAGAAGGCTCATTTCCGATAGCAGAAAAGTCTGCAAAATCTCTTCTATCACTCCCAATTTTCCCTGGAATGACGGACATCGAAATCAATTCAGTCGCCACAGAAATTAAGAGCTATTTCAAATGCTAGGAAAACGCCCCGAAGGTCTTCTTGAAAGTGTTTTTGTTCACGCCCTCGCGGTAGTCGAGTCCACCCAGATCGGACAGGGAACACGCGTTTGGGGATTCGCGCACGTCATGAAAGAAGCAAAAATTGGTGAACACTGTAACTTGGGTGAACATGTGTTCATCGAAAACGGGGTTCGCATTGGAAATCATGTAACAGTAAAAAATGGGGTCTCGATTTGGGACTGCATCGTCATCGAAGACGATGTTTTCGTCGGACCTGCCGCTGTTTTCACGAACGACATGCGACCACGCTCATTTATTAAGCACGGACATGATCAGTTCCTCCCTACGATCATTAAAAAAGGTGCAACACTCGGCGCAGGCACCGTCACCGTTTGTGGTGTCACAATCGGACCCTATGCTTTCGTTGCAGCAGGCTCAGTCGTCACTAAAGATGTGCCTTCACATGGGGTCGTAAAAGGAAATCCAGCACGACTCTCTGCCTACACATGTAAATGCGCTTCCACATTTTTTAAGCTGGGCACCACTTCAGGTAAATGCAACGAATGCGGATCTGAAAATCCGCAAAATAAAAAATGAACCTTTCACGACGCGATATCCTATTTATCGTGTTTGGATTTTTAGGTGGACTCGGATGGTTCATATTTAATCAGTCGATCGATTTTAAACCCTATCCAGTAGCCGCTGATGCCGTTTCATATGCTACGATCAGCAATTCATTTTCATCGATCTGGGAAGCTCTTCGTTACGCTGGAGACCGAACGTTTGGTTTTCCATTTTTTCTCTATCTCATTAAAATAATTTTTTCCGTTTTTGGAGATCTCACACCGGAAACTCTTCATCGCGTTCAAAGCCTTACACTTTTTTCTATCCATTCAGCTTCTTCGATTTATTTTTTTTTGGAGCTTCGAAAGCACTTTCACGAATCAAATATATTAATTCACCCCTTATTCGTTTTAATTCTACTCATTCACCCGGGTCTTATTTCTCATACCTCTGTGCTCCTTACAGATACGCTCATGACAGATCTCCTAATGATCATTGTCGCACTCATCCTTCGAAGTAAAATTCACTCACCCAAATCAGGTATCATCGGCGGTTTATTTACAGGGATTTTACTGGGATGGGCAATAGCGATTCGACCCTTTTTTATAGTTAGTTTTTTTGCATTTCTAGCGTTAACGATATTATTTTCTTTTAAAGATTTTAAAAAAATCTTGTTGTTTTTTATACCCGCAACACTAGCTGCTGCACTCGCATTACTCCCAGCTTCACTCCAGTGCAGAAATTTATATGGGAAATTCTGCCTTCAAAACCCAGAATTTGCCTCTTACTCCGTTAGCACATCCCTCCAGTTAGGACTCGACTCCTACAGAACATACTGGTCTATGAGGTCCGCACTCCCTTCTCAGATTGTCACTCCAAAGGACGAACTCCTTGAATCGGCCTATAAAGATGCATGTGATGTAAGTCGCATCAGTGGACCAAAAGAATGGATAGAGTGTACTTTTTCGAAACCGCTTCTTTTGCCCACCTATGGAATAAAAAAAATAATCGCGCTTTTCGACCACTTCATTCTTCAGCCCTATGCTGCTGATGTCACACCTGCATGGGTTCGAGTCTACAGTCGTGTTTTTTCAAGTTTTGCATTCGGGGGGTTTTTTTTACTGCTTTGGCAGATTTTTTATTTCTTCCGAAATACGAATACTCAAAAAGCCCTTGCACTTAGCTTGCCCACGCTCACTCTCCTGTTCCAAATTCCAATGCACGTGGAAGGACGGTATAGCTTTGCGGTTCTACCCTTATGCTATTTCGCTGCGATCTACACCATTCAGAAATCATCACTCGAAAAACCGCGGTCTCGAATGATTTTAGCCGCATGTTTTTTTGTCGTCTGCGGTGTTTTCATCCTGCAAGTGAACGCTTGGGATTTAGATGACCTTATTCTTCAGCAAATCGAAGGCTGGGTTCGTTAACGAACCCAAACTTGGTGAAATGTATTATTGACGTCATTTGCCTGACTGTCATCACACTCCCATCGTCCAACTAACGACCAATTTTCTTTCCAATCGATAAAAAATGGATAATCAACGATCGAATTATCACCCGAGTTTGGGTGACCTTTATCTGCTGTCAGTGGAAGCCGGCCATCATGTCCCTCAAGAGCTCTAACTCCTTTTCTAAGTTCGCTTCTCAGCTCCGGAGTACCCAGACAAGCACCCTTACCCGTCCGGAAATATTCTAAACAGGATGGAGAAGAGATCGAGAAGTTTAGCCGACGCGTATGGGCGGATGTTTGGCAGGAGAATCGAGCCTCCTTAAACGGGAGCGTGGAGAGCACCATCGAAGAGGCATGACCCCACGCTGGCGTTTTTGTTTCGTCATTACCCAGTTGATTTCCATTTTGCAGAGGAAGTTTATCAATTAAAGGGCTTACCGTTCCAGATGACTTAGCTCGACGAAGATAGTTAGCAACGAGCATCCATCCCCCTCCGTCCGTGGTCATATCACACGTCGCAAAAACATCACGAGTTCCGATCTTGACTTTATAGTTCCCATCTAAGGAACAGCCCGAAGTTCGGTGCTCTAAACAACTGATTTTGGGGGAGGAGCATTTGCTACTATATCGGAAAAAAGCTGAAAATAAGAGAATAAGTAAGAGCCCAACAGGTATACCCAAATAAACAAACAATAGCTTTCGTGACATATACACTATTCTCCACGTACCACTTGAAATGTCATTACAGAAAGATGCTATAAGTAAAGACATGAAACAGCTCTGGCTCATCCCTCTTTTAATGCTCACCGGCTGCGCAAACTCCGTCCGCTTACTCCCAACCTTAGCTGAGAAGTTAAAATTCTGGACTTTCGCTGAAAAAAAGGTCGAAGAAACACCCACCGCTGAAAACCATGTTCTATTAGGGATTGCCGAAGAAGCTTTAGGGCACCACGAAGCCGCTATTAAGCATTTCGAAGCGGCATCTGCCTTAAATCCATCCGCTGCTGTAGCCGATCTCCATCTCTGTATGGAAAATAATGTTCTAGGCCGATGGGCCGAAGCGATCCGCCGCTGTGAACGCGTGTTAGCCTCTGAACCCGATCACGCATTAGCTAAAAACGGACTCCGATTCGCACAGCGAGGCGTCTCGAGCAGCATGGACGATGGTCTCGGGCAAATTAACCTCGGAATGGAAAGTTACTCGAAGAACGACTGGCCCCGAGCCATAAGCGTCTGGGAAAAAATATCGAAGAAAAGTCCATTTTACGCCATGTCGCGAAGTAATATTGCCTCCGCCTACATTCTCCAAAAGAAATTTGGCCCAGCACGAAAAGCAATCGATGAATCCCTTAAAATCGAACCAAATAATGAGCTCTTTAAAAATAATTTAAATTGGTTAAATCAAGAAGTGGCTAAGAAAAACTAGTTACTTCGATTTAATCATTTCAGCATTTAAATCTGCCTCAGCTTGCTTAAACTCTTCTAATGATAAGGGCTCCCAACTCACGCGGGATAATGTACTCCACGCACCCGTGTGGGAATCATACCACTCTGGATTCATCACTGAATCCGTACCAAACGCCGGGTAAGGAACACTGATACGGTCGAAATACGGTTCAAATTCCATTGAATTATAACTTTCAAAAATAACAAAGGGTCGATTTTTTCGAATGCCGGCCCACTGGAGACAGCTCCCTGTTCCGTCGCTTGCGTACTGCGCTCCAGGGGTATCACTCACTTTAAAATAGACGAATGCCATAAAACAAATTTCAGACCCACGAGTAGCGAGATTCACATCACCCGTTGTTCTATCAGGAAAGTCAGCCCCAAAAACTCCACTTTCGCCAACCGTAGAGCGCTGTGAATAGAGTCGGAATAGGATTTTATAAGGAATCATCTTTCCCCCCCGTAAGTTCCATTCTCCAGAAGCACTATAATGTGATGGACCTGTATGGTTCTTTTTAAAGAGGGTGAATAATTCTTCTTCTTGTTTCTTTTTCGCTTCTTCGTCAGCTACAGGAATATTCTCATAACGTGCATGGGCCTTTTTCCAATCTGCATCCTGCCGTTCGAGATAAATTCTTTTTAAAAGGGGGAAAGGAACCCCACGAATAAATGCTTCACTCTTTCCATTCGAGTTCGCATTTAAAGAAGAGGACATTTCTTCTTCTAGAGCCTGCTCTTCTATGTTTCGTCGTGTAGTAGAAGACGAACTCGTTCGAATTACATCCGTTCTGCCATCCACGCTGCATCCCGAAGGCAAAGAATCATCCGGAGATACCTTCGTCTTATGAATCGTGCTCGACCCCACCCATCCGAGCACGAACGCAATCGGAATGAATAAGATAAACTTCATGCGCTCACTCCGCGCTGGGTACAGAAGTAACCTTCGGTTCCGGAAGATAACGAATCGCTTTTCCTTCCAGCAGAATCTGGCCCTCTCCACCGTCGTCGGAGCACTCGGGAGTCGAGAATTTCTTCGACTTCCCATCCATATAATAGACGACCGAGCGGACGCCCATCACTGCGTCGCCCTTCTTGTCGCGCTTCGCTCGCTTTAAAAGATCGGCTGCGCCCTTGTTGTAAAAATTCCGGCATAAGTCCTGATCCTCGCGGTCCGGGTTCAGTGAATTAAAGTTCACTCGCACTCGAACTAGGCCTAATTCCTTAAAACGACGGGTCGGCTTCGTATCGACGAAAACGTCCTGCTCCGGTAAATGATACTTCTTAAACTTAGGCTCTGGAAGGGACGCGCACGAAAACAGCATCGCCGCTAATATATTGACGACTACGGCTCTTCGTAAGTGCACTGATCGCCCTTATAGTTGCGGAGTGTCCACTTCTTACCTTCGTGTTTAACCACGTAATTCGGGAGCAGAGGGATCTTACCGCCGCCACCCGGGCCGTCGATCACATAGTGAGGAACTGCCATACCGGAAGTCCATCCACGAAGTTTCTCGATAATCTCGAGACCCTTAGCAACTGGAGTACGGAAGTGGGAAATCCCCTGTGCCATATCGCACTGGAAAATATAGTAAGGACGAACCCGCATCATCAGGAGTTTATGGTTAAGCTCCTTCACGATCATCGGATCGTCGTTCACACCCTTTAAGAGAACCATCTGGTTATTCACCACACAGCCACGGTTCACGAGTCTCGCAACTGCATCGAAGGCTTCCTGAGTACATTCTTTCGGGTGGTTAAAGTGAGTATGAACAAACACAGGGTGATACTTCGTTAACATCTCTGCAAATGAGTCGGTAATGCGCTGAGGAAGAGTTACAAGGTTACGAGTTCCTAAACGAAAAACCTCGATATGTTCCATCGCGCGCAGACGAGAAAGAATATACTCGAGACGGTCATCAGAGTTCGATAGCGGATCTCCACCCGAAATCACGACATCGCGAATTTCTTTATGCTCAGAAATATAAGTGAGTCCATCTTCGAGCTGCTTATTCGCGGCAGCAGACGATGGGTCAGAAACTTTACGTTTACGCGTACAGTGGCGGCAGAAAACAGGACAGTTATGAGTCGTGTAGAAAAGAACACGGTCGGGATAACGATGCGTGATCCCTGGAACCGGCATGTCTTTTTCTTCGCCGAGTGGATCTTCTAAATCCATCTCACGAACGGTTAACTCACCCATCGTCGGCACAGACTGAAGACGGATCGGGCAGTTCGGATCATTCGGATCCATGAGGGATGCATAATAAGGAGTGATGCCCATGTTGAACATTTCGTTCGACTTAATAAAGGCTTCACGCTCTTCGGGCGTAACATTTAAAACTTTTTCAAGCTGCTCAAACGACTTCACGCGCTTTTGCTGCTGCCAAATCCAGTTATTCCAGTCCTTATCTTCGACGTCTTTCCAAACGGCAGGACGAGGAGCGGGTTTAAAACGGTCGCGAACAGTGTTTTTAGTGATAATTTCGTAGGCCATAACGCGGAACCTCTTGGTTGTGAATTTGTACGCAAAAAATGCCAGAGAAAAGTATTCCTGGCAACCCCGTTAATGCTCTGTGTCTAGAGAAAGGGGTGCTACCCTATTAGCTATGCTTGGAAAAATATTCTTAGGGTTCTCCCTTATGGGGGCCGAATGGGTTCTGTATCTTCTTGTTATCCTCTCGATCTTCTCCGTTTCGATCCTTTTCGAACGCAGTCTTTTCTATAAGACCGCTCTAAAGGACATTGAGGAGTTTCGTAAAATCCTTCGCGATGCGGTGGCATCCGGCGAATGGGACCGGGCGCTACAAGTTGCAAAAACCCGGACGGCCGCTCAGTCGAAAGATAAACCGGATATGGAATCCGCAATGGCGGTTGCACTCCTCACCCACCGAAATGGGACACCGGAAGTTTTAAATGAACTTGCGCAGGATCATGTCGTCCGTGCCCGCGTAAAATGGGAGCGCTCTCTATCCATGCTCGCGACGATTGGAAATAATGCTCCGTTTGTCGGTCTTTTCGGAACGGTGCTTGGGATCATTAAAGCGTTTAACGATCTTTCCCAAGCAGGGGGCGGTGGAGCAGGCGGAGTTTCTGGTGTTACTGCAGGTGTCGCTGATGCGCTCGTCGCAACCGCTGTCGGTATTCTCGTCGCTATCCCAGCAGTCGTTGGCTTTAATCTGTATCAACGCCGTACGAAGAATGCGCTCTCAGAGGCTGAGGCCTTAAAATCATTTCTCGTCGGAAAAATCGTCGGGACGAAGGGTTAATCCATGGCGGGTACATTCGGCGGCGGCGATGATGATGTGATTTCGGGGATTAACGTTACCCCGCTTGTCGACGTTGTTCTCGTTCTACTCGTCATCTTCCTCATGACCGCTCCGGTGATTTACCAGTCGGCGATTAAAGTTCAGCTCCCGAAGGCCCGCACCGGAGAAGACGCAGGGAAAAAGAGTCCTTTAAATTTTACGGTAAACGCTGAAGGAAAAGTTTTCTGGAATGGTGAGGAACTCGGCTGGGAACAGCTCGCAGTAAAACTGAAGACTTTAGGGGCCGCAGTTACCGAAGAAACCGCCATCATCAGTGCGGATAAGACCACTCCCCACGGAACCGTGATCCAACTGATGGACGCGCTTCGTTCTGCAGGCCTGGTGAAATTTGCGCTTAACGTAGAGTCGAATCAACTTCCACAAAAGTAGTAGTATTCAATTAATTTGTTACTGCTGCAGCGTTCGACGGACCGAACAAAGTATCCTTAAGACTATCGAGCATTCCGCCAGAAGACCCAGTGCTCTGATCGTTTTTCGGATCGGTGTTTTTCGGATTTTCATTTTCGTTTCGAATTTTTTCTTTTTCTGCTGCTTCCCTCTTTTCGAAAGCTTCACGACTTTCACGCTCTTCTTTCTCGAAAGAAAATTCACCGTTTGTTCGGGCGTCATCATCACGCTGGTCGCGGTCTTGGAGTACGCGAACCCAGTTTTTAATTGTGAAATTATTGAACGCACAAATGCGCTTCGACTTTAGCTTTTCATTGCCAGGACGATTAATTTTTTTTGCGTAAGCAGAAATATCAATGGCGCGGTCAGATTTCGGCCAGAAGTCTGAATAACGAAGGTCGAGATTATTCAGTGAGTTCCCTTCCACGCTATAGGCACTTTCGATAACAGCGTCTTTACAGAAAGGGTAAAAACGATCGCGCTGCTCGAATGCGAGAGTATGAGCACAGACGATCGCACGGTACCGGTTATAATCACCGTTTGCGGTATCCCCCCCCGTAATCCGGTTCGGATTTCCTGCACGGTAATAAAGGTCTGGGCTATCTTTTTTCAGCTCTTTCCCTACTGTAGCCATTCGGAACCATTTTGAGAATTGCGCGAACATTGGATCAAAACCGAAGAATGGGAGTGGGATATGCTTAATAGTATTTCGGGATGAAGATCGATCAGCCTCGAGTCGTTTTGCCGCTAAAATCTGAAGGGCAGCTGGACTCGTAGAACGGCCATGGACTTTTTCGTTAATCTCTTCAAGCATCAATAAAAAAGTATCGCTAAATACTTCTTCAAACGTCTTTAATGCGCCGTCATTAATCGTTTGGGCCGTTGCCATGTCGTTCAGTGCTGAGGTCTGATCCTGACCAAAGTTCGACACTAATTTCTGAACGAGATGGTCTTGGGCTACGAACATCAGATCGCGCTGGTGTTGACTTAGATTTTTCCCTCTGCGAGCAAGGATAGCGAAATCTTGATTAATATACGTCGTTAAACGATTCGTAAGAAAAACATCACTCTGGTAAAGTACGTTAAAATTATAGAAAACAGCATCGATGATTTCTTTCGCGGCACGATCGACATCAGCAGAATCAGGAGTAATATCGATTTTTCCATCGCGATAATCACGGCCTAACGCCATAATTCTTTGATAGGATCCCAAAATTAATTTGAGCCTCTTCCGGGTGTCGGCGATGCTGACAAGCATTGCAAGATTTGTATCCGAGTTCGACTCGAGTAAACGCCGCTCAAATCGATCGAGATACCGGATGACGTGATGAAACGATTCATAAACTGTAAAGTTATTACCGGTCAGAGTTTTATTGATGAGATCAAGCTTATCCTGCACAAGGCGCTGTCTAAAAAATGCAGCTGCATTGGTATCAGAAGCACGCAATAATGAATCAAGTCGGTCACTAACAATTCTTGCGATTCCAGTTGGTACATTGAAAATTGGATTTAAAGAACCTTTTTCACCACCTTGCTCCATCCAATCAACCCAACTGATCGCTCTCGTATTTCTAACGTCAGCTCGTGCAACTTCAGGAATTTCATCTAAACCAATTAGATAATAAGGCAAGAGCGCTTCACGTTTTGTTTGGAAGATAAAGGTTGCAGCGTTACCATTTTTAGTCAGCTGTTCCACGAGTTCTCTCACCAAACCATACATACCGTTTTGTCTTGCCGAAAGGTCTGGGAGCGCCATGACGTCAAGCATGCGTGAACCCATAACACCTGCGACTTCTTTTTTCATTTTCCAGTATTCGTTCACCTTTTCGATCGCTTCTTTTTGAAGTGCGGCGTCTGCAGTAGTGCGAGGATCAGTCCCGAGTTTTAGTCGCATCAGCCAGTTTGAGATCGCAGGCAGCTCACGCGATAATAGGTAGTAGCCTTCAAGCGGATTGTCGGACTGGGGGTCGGCTAAACCCGTTCGCGTTTCTTTCATTAAACGCGTATAATTTTCTTTTGAATATTTAAGCATCTCTTGTGCGTTTTCGACGTCACAGTAATTTTTAGCGGTCGTCTCGAGAAGACAAGACACTGAATTCCAGAACTTACGTTCATCGATCTGGCGCATTGCACGTGTAAAATTACGATCTCGGAGCATCGATCCTAGAGAGGCAATCGCATTACCAAGACTATGGGCAGCACCTCCTCCGTTCGATCCAAATGCTCCACCGACTTTTACTGCCGCGCTAATGATCGATAGACCAATATCCGGTTGGCCCATGATGCATTCATCGAGGGTAGGAATGGCTGTAAAAATTTTGCTCACCATTTCTAGACCATAAGATGCTGCGCGATTTGAACGTTTATAGAGAGCCTTTACAGCAGTAGCCGGATCCGGAGAAAATTCGGCCGCTTCAGATAAATGAGAAGCTTCTTCTGCACCTTTAGCAGCAGCCTTAATTGTTCTGCGGTAGAGCAGTCGATTAATATTTTCGCTACCACCACCGAGTGAACCAATTTGGGTGAGAGCGCTGATTTCACCCGGTAACGATTCTATAGATGTTGCATTCTCATCGTTTGCTGAAAGATTTAATTCTTTCTGGGCTGATTCGAAATCTCGAATGATGCCGTTTATCGTAGATTCTTTTCCCTTACATTTAGGATTTTCTTTTAAATCTGCAATGACGGAGTAAAGTCCATTCAAGCTCTGGAGCGCGGCCTGTGTCCATTCGCCTTGGGTGCTACATCCTGTCCCGAAGGTATAGGGGTCGTTCGATTCGGCTACACTTCTCGATGGAGTCTCTCTCTTTTTCTCGATCCAAACTCCATTCATCAGCAGAACAGGAGTGAGCAATCCGGCTGTCACAATGAATGAAATTTTTTGTCGCCTTAAAATACTGATAAACTTCATGAGACCACTCCAAGTAATGAACATTGCCAAATTAATCTAATCTAATAGAGCAAGGAGTCTGCCAAACGGAGACCCCCTATAATCGATTTGGGGTGTGATTTCGGGGCCTTGACTGGCTAAATCTTAAACACCTGTAATGTTTTCAGAGTAAAAAAAGCTAATGAAAAAGAGGACTTGACGCGTAGCGTAATTTATGAAAAACCTTCATTCATGAAATCGATCCCGGCCCATTTTATAACTCTATTCTTACTGGTTACTTCAGGGTGTGGAAAACATTCTGAAGACGCTCGACTCGACCTTACGAGTAATCGCAGTTCAGACATTCTCATCACTCCACGAAAAATGAGTGAACGAGTCACTCTCTTAAAGGATCTTCTCGAGTCTGGGCTCCCATTAAAACTATACTCTCGCGCAGAAAAATTAAGTTTCTTCCAGGCGATCACTCCAGCAGTGGTTGAAACCATGATGGAAACAGAAGCGGAGAGAAAAATAATTTTCGAGTATAGAACCTCTTTGAAAGCAGGGAAAATTTCTCCCGCGATCCAAAAAAAATTCGAAACGATTTCTGAGCGTTATAAAGCTAAAGATGTAGATGAACTCCTGACTCGAGTGGATGTCCTTCCTCTCGATATGCTCTTTACTCAGGCATCGATCGAATCTCAGTGGGGAAAATCTCCAGTGGCTCGTGACTGCAATAACATTTTTGGTGTGCATGCGGCGACCGAAGCTCAGAAATGCCCCGGACATCCGATCCTCACTTATTACCCTGACTTCACAGGATCGATTAAACGCTACCAACTCCTCTTAAACTCAGGTGGGGCGTTTAAAAACTTCAGAAAGATTCGCGCAAAACTTCGTGCGGAGACTGGACCAACCGGCGCACTCGACTCTAACCAGCTCGCAGAAGGTCTACTCCCCTATTCAGAACGTGGCGAGGCTTACATTAACGATGTTAGAAACGGAATGAAGCAGTCAGGTCTCGACGAAGTTTACCGTGCCTTCATCGAAAAGAGTTACTGAACTCTGCACCCATTAATCGCAAGAACAGTCGTCACTACATCCTGATTTTTTCGCGGATGCCCGTACTCGCATCGCGAGAGCAACCTTACCTTTTCGAAGAAAAAAATTCGAAAGCGGAAGAGCGAGATACTGAAGATAAAACTTCCGAAAAATAAATCCGGCCGCCACTCCGACGATTAAAAGCGCGATACCTTCCTGGAAACTCATCCTAGCCCCATCATCCGAGCGACCGAATAGGTGATGAAAGAAGCTCCGTATGCGAGCACCGTCATATAGGCCAGCATGAACGCAGGCCATCGCCACGAGTTCGTTTCCCTTCGTGTCACCGCTAGAGTCGAAAGACACTGGCACGCAAGAATGTACCAGACCATGAGCGAGAGAGCGGTCGCTACTGACCACTGCGATTTTAACACATCTGTGAGTGCTCCTGCCGTTGCTTCATCATCCTTACCTTCGATGGAGTATACTGTCGCAAGGGCGCTGATCATCACTTCACGGGCTGCGAATCCAGGGATGAACGCAATCCCAATCCGCCAATCGAAACCCAGTGGTTTTAGTACCGGTTCGATCGCATGTCCGACACGTCCCGCATAAGAATAATGAATCGGGGGTTCACTCGCCCCCTCTGGGGCTTTCGGATAACTCGCGACAAACCAAAGTATAATCGTAATCGCGAGAATCACCGTCCCTGCGCGTCGGATAAAAATCCAGGCCCTCTCACGAAGCCCATAGAGAATACTTCTCCATGACGGAATTTTATAAGTCGGTAGCTCCAGCATCAGCGGAGGCTTCGCACCTTTCAGCAAAGTTCGCTTAAAAATCCACGCCATTCCGAGTGCAGCTGCTGCGCCTCCGAAATACAGGAGAAGCATCACTAATCCCTGAAGTCGAATGGGTCCCCACACAGAAGAGTTCGGAATAAACGCCGCGATCAGAAGTGAATAAACAGGTAAACGAGCAGAGCATGTCATGAGTGGAGCAACTAGAATTGTCGTGAGTCGATCACGTTTATTTTCTATCGTCCGAGTCGCCATAATTCCAGGAATCGCACATGCGAAAGAGGAAAGGAGTGGAATAAAGGCGCGACCGTGAAGTCCGACTTTTCCCATCACTCGGTCCATAAGAAATGCAGCGCGCGCCATGTAACCTGTGTCCTCTAAAAGAAGGAGAAAGAAAAAGAGGAGAAGAATCTGTGGGAGAAATACTAATACGGACCCAACACCCTTAATTACTCCATCCACGAGCAAACTATTTAAAGGTCCGGGCCCCATCGCACTGCCTACGAAATTTCCGAGTGCCTCGATTCCGTCTTTAATGAGATCTGCGGGTGCAGTTGCCCAGATAAAGATGGCTTGGAAAACAACAGCCAAAACCGTGACTAAGATCACTGATCCCCAGACGGGATGGAGCACAATTCGATCAAGCTTTTCTGACCAGATTAATGGGCGGGCCGATTTTTTAACGGAAGCCAAAAGAATTTCATCAACGCGCTTAAATCGATCCTGCACTTCTTTTATCGTAGGTGGATGCCACTCGATAGAAACGGGGTTCTGCCCCGGATTACCTTTTGCGGCTTCGATCGCCTGAGTGAGGAGTGTTGCAACTCCTTCCTTTTTAATCGCCACAGTGGGAAAAACGGGGATCCCGAGTTCGCTCGAAAGAACAGTAAGATCAATCTCAGCTCCTCGCTCATGAGCAAGATCCATCATGTTTAACGCAAGGACAATAGGATAACCCAGCGCCTTCATCTCGAGTACAAGCCCTAAATTTCGCTCTAACGAGTTCGCATCAGCAACAGCTAAAATCACATCGGGCCGGTCTTCGCCTTCGACCTTACCCATTAAAACATCACGGGCGATCATTTCGTCCGGGGTTTTTGCATCGAGTGAATAGGTTCCTGGTAAGTCGAGAATGCGTACGACCACCCCATCGTCCCTAAGAATAATTCCCTCTTTTTTCTCGACGGTCACACCTGGATAATTTCCAACCTTCTGGCGTCCTCCAGTGAGAGAATTAAAAAGTGCGGTTTTTCCGCAGTTCGGATTTCCTGCGAGCGCTAACCGAGGAGAAAAATGGATGTCACTCATTTTTCGCCCTCATTTTCACGACTCACTTCGATTAAATTTGCTTCATTTCTCCGCAGAGCGAGTAAAGCGCCTCGTACCCGAACAGCAATAGGATCGCCGCCGAACGGAGCTTCATGAACGAGAGTGACTACGCTTCCTTCGAGTAACCCCATCTCTAGAAGTCGACGACGAAGCTCAATCGGACCCGAGGTGTTCACGATCACACCACTCATACCTGCACTCATTTCGCCTAACCGACACCGCGGTGAAGTCATGAAATCATATCCTCGACATGGGTGATCCCTTCTCGCAGAAGTGAATCGATATGGGAATCATCGAGCGAGTAGTGGGAAACCCTTCCTTCACGACGGACTCGGACTAGTTTTAAATTTCGAAGGGTTCGAAGATGGTGGCTTACTGCAGGCTGGCTCATCTCAAGAAGATCGCAGATTTCGTTTACACAGAGTTCGCCCTTAGAGAGTGCCCAGACGATCTGAACACGAGAGGAATCACCTAGTGCTTGGAAGGTTTCTGCGAGAAGGAGAAAAACACGTTTCGACTTGAGGGCTTCGGAACGTTTACCGGCCGAGTATTGATTCAGGCTTGCCATAGGTCTTTTGCATATATCAATACATGCTTATATGTGAATGCATTAATTTAACGACTCGCTGCGAGGTGACGAATTAACCGGAAGAGATTAGCGTTTCCGCAGGAGATCTCCATGAACCAAAAACTCTTAGTTACCCTTTCGATGGCCTGTCTTTCACTTTCAGCTCTTGCTTCACCCGAAACTACGGGAAAGAGGCTCATCGAAGTGAACCCAGGGGAGCAGTTTTGGGCAACACCTGCAGAGATTGAAGCGATTTCTGAAAAGGCTCACCTTGAAGGAAAATGCGGCGGTTTCATGGATATTACTGACTACCCTCTCACGAACTTCGCACCTGTCACCTCTTCCGTTGATCTCGCTTCTCGCGATCCGAAAGAGCAGTCGAAAGTCGCTCCATTATTAAAGAAGGTCGACGAAGCAAATTTGATTGCGATTGTGACGAAACTTTCTTCATTTGATAACCGCGACTATCAATCGGACCTCGGCGTAAAATCGGCTGAGTACATTAAATCGGAATACGAACGCATCGGCGCGGGTCGCTCTGATGTGACGGTCGAACTCGTCACCCACCGTTTCAAGCAACCTTCAGTCGTTGCGACGCTTGCGGGCTCTGGTCCTCAGAAAAATGAAATCGTCGTCATCGGTGGACACATTGATTCGATTTCTCAGGGTAAAGCACCGGGTGCGGACGATAATGCTTCGGGTACTGCGACCGTGATGGAAACGTTTCGTATCTATATAGAGTCTGGCTTTCGACCAAACCGCACTATCCAGTTCATGGGTTATGCGGGAGAAGAGCGCGGGCTCTTAGGCTCCCAAGACATTGCCGCTCGATATAAGAACGCGGGTAAAGTGGTTGTCGGCGCACTTCAGTTCGACATGACCATGTTTCCTGGGAAAACTCCTCGGATCACTTTTATTTCTGACTATACGAACCACGATCTAAACGTTTTTGTTCAGAAACTTTCAGATGAATACGTGAAGGCGAAGTGGATCGAAGATAAATGCGGATACGCTTGTTCCGATCATGCAAGCTGGACGCGTGCGGGTTATCCATCGACGTTTCCGTTTGAGACGGCTTTCGATGATTACAATCCGAATATCCATACTGCTCGAGATACGCTGGATAAACTCCAGCCTTCGCATGGGGCAGACTATCTGAAATTGTCGATCGCATTCGGTATCGAGCTTGCCGAATCGGATGCGGTTTCAACCCCCAGTGAACCACCGAGCGAACCTCGCACGGGCAGTAATTGGCCGGGCCTGGTGGCCCTAAGTCGCCGATAATTTAGTAAACCTGATTGTTATCCTGATGGTAATAGTCAGGTTTAAGTTTTAAAGACCTCCTTTGCTCTAATCGAGGTTCATGCTAACTCTGAATTTCTTCTGGAGAGGTGGGTGAGTGGCTGAAACCGCACGCTTCGAAAGCGTGTTACGGGTTAAACCGTACGAGAGTTCGAATCTCTCCTTCTCCGCCATTCAATTTCAAGTTGATTGGAACCAAAACCCCAAACCCTCGAAACCTAAAACCAATTTAATCAGCAGTTGAGCAAGGCTCAGCGGCGTAAGAATCACCGATCATCACAGACAATCACCCACCGTGGCTTCACATTGGCTTCGGTTTGGCTTCGTAAAAAGCGGCCTCTCGTGTCTTCACTTCAACTTTCAAGGCGCATTTGGGAATCGAGCATGGTGCTCGTTTCCCATTGATAGGCAAAGCGTTTTGCAAAGGAGAACAGACCATGAGCAACTTAATTTTCAGAATAATAAAATACGCCCTCTACTTGGGAATCACCGGAACCGTGGTCGAAGAAACTTTCGACCTTCGTCAGCGTGCCTTCGATGCCTCCCAGCGAGGCATCATCAGCCTTAAGGCGATTAACAACGTACTGGTGGGAAATCCGAAATAACGGATTTCCCATAAATTCATTCGGCCCAATTAGAGCGCACAACTTGCTGCGCCTCTTTGAAAATCAAAAGAAAGAGGGTTTTCCATGGCCGAAATTAAAAAACGAAGGGTCGCAGCGTATTGCAG
>JBGSHQ010000153.1:0-7471 GCA_041752095.1 Bdellovibrionia bacterium | reverse complement strand
GGAGACCTGGCACCTGTCTTAACTCTCTGATTTTATTAAATTTAATTTACGCGAAAAACCCAACCTTTAAGATAATCCGCTCCCGGGAACGTCGTTTTCGGAGCCCCGAGTGGCATCACCTCAGTGAGTTTGCGTCCTAGAGAAGCCGCAGCATCACTAATATCTTTACGGTACTGGGCCGGGGTAATCTGCGCAGAGTTAATCGAGGTGATGAGGTACCCACCTGGATTTAATATCTGGAGAGCAGCTGCATGCAGACCAGGTAAATCTTTCGCAGTCGAAAAAACTTTTTTTGGCGACCGGGAAAACGAAGGGGGATCGAGAATCACGACATCAAACCGATCACCGCGTTTTTTAAGCTTGGGGAGCCATTCGAACACATCGCCGAAAATAAAATCACCCGCCCCATCCCCCGGGAAGTTTAATTCCCAGTTTTCCTTAGCCCACCCGATCGTCGGGCGAGATAGATCGAGAGTTAAAACTTTCGAGGCCCCCCCGCGTTTCGCAGCTACTGATAGAGAACCCGTATAAGAGAAAGTATTCAGCACACTTTTTCCAGCAACCACGCCTGAAGTGCGAAGCCACTGTCTGAGCGGTAAATGATCAAGAAAAAGTCCTGGGTGTTTCGTTTTTTCGAATCGAATTCGGAATAAATCGGTTTCCTCTTTCGCATCGAGGAATTCTGGCACAGTTCCAAATACTACGCGTGCATCTTCGGGGGCTCCTTTTTCTGGGCGGGCGAGGTGGACAATTCCCATTACACCTTTAGAAATCAAAAATTTAGAAACTTCTTGGAGATCCGATTCGGAAATTTTCCCTGATGATCCCTGCTCCCAGGTGAAAATCCATGCGTAGGCTGCGCCTCTCACGTCTCTAAAAACTTCGATCGCTGTGCGGGAGAGCACCGGGTCGCCGGGGGCTTCTGTTTCACCATGAAACATTCGAATGGCTCCTGAGCTTTGCCATTCATCTTCCCTTTGTCCCCATGCGGTTCGAAGTCGATCGACGTTCAAGTCGTACCCCCACGCTTCTTTCGAAGCGCGTCTAACCACGCTTGAAAATCCTCTGGTAACGGCGCGATCAGTTCCACCGACTCTGATAACTCACTCTCGGGTATTACGAGTTTTTCTGCATGAAGGGCGACGCGCGGAAACTGAATTCCCGCGAACACACGCGCCCCCCCATAACGAGTATCCCCGAGTATCGGAAAACCCTCAGCCTGGAGATGAACTCGAATCTGATGCCGTCGTCCAGTCGCGATTCGGACTCGTGCCAGAAATGCGCTTTCATCCCCGATTAAAAACCGTTCGGTGATCTGTACCTGTGAAAGCGAGGGTTTTCCTTCGACAGGGTGATTCACGCGCATCGCAGGAGTTCGCGGACTACCCGTAGCAAGCGTGAGGTATTCTTTTTTAACGACATGTGAGGAGAACCATCCGTTTGCGATTCGGTGGGCTTCTTCAGTTTTAGCAAAAAGTAAAACCCCACTCGTCTCACGATCAATCCTGTGGATAATCAGAATTTGTTGCCGAGGAAATAAATGAGACAGCGACCGAAGAACATTCGGTTCGCGGGGGTTACTCCCAGGAACGGAAAGCAGCCCCGCGGGCTTATTCACTGCGATAAAGTTGGGGGTTTCCAGAAGTATTTCTGGTTCTAGCATCATAGGCGACCCTTCACCTGCATCCTACCGTTTCAGAATCAATTCTGATAGAGGTAAGCAAATATGAAAAGCATGCGCCTTTGGGTTATCGTGACCGTTACTGCAATCACTTTCTACGGCTTAGTAATCCACTACTCCCGTGGACCTGACTACGAAGTCGAGTGGAAGCGTTCGGTCCCTTCATTTTTACCGAAGAGTGAACTTTCCCAAGCATTAAAAGATCCGAAGAGCTGGCCGATTTTTCACCATGAATTAAAAGAAGCACTTTTCTTCCGCGTGAAAGGTTCGGTCGAAACTCAGGCCTCCTCACACGACCCCATCGAAAAAGGAATGCACGTCACTTTTAAGATGGAACCGAAAGCGAAAGAGTGGAAACGCTACGAAATTCGAGCAGAAATATCCGCGATTGACCCTGGGAATTCGATTTCTTTTCGCCTCCTCCCCGAATCAGAAGGGAAAATCGCGAAGATTTTAGGCGGATACGAATGGTCCTTCGGTGTGGGTGAGCCGAGCGACCGTATGAAGGCGAAGGGTTATATTTCGGCAGTGACTGGCGAATCCCATGCAATGACGCTTTCGGCCCGTGCCCGATTTTTCGGACGAATCGCATCCCGAACGCTTATGAATCAAACCTATCCCGTCGACCTACCGAGACTTGCGAATTTTCTCGAAAATAAGGAAGCGCGAGAGGGCGATTACGCTCCAGTTTATAAATAAGATCCTGTAAAGTCCTCTCATATGGCTTTCAAATCTCATTGGATTGCTGACGCACTGGGCTTAAGTCCCACCTTCGATCGTCAGTACACGTCGATCACTTCGGACTCCCGAAAGGCCGTGATCGGCAGCGTTTTCGTCGCTCTCCCGGGCGATCAGTATGATGGCCATGACTTTATTCGACTGGCTGTCGCTTCGGGTGCTGAAGCCATTATAGGGACAACAGGGAAAATCCCTACGGACTTACCTGCAAGCGTAGAAATCTTTGCTACGCCTGAGTCGCTGACGGCTTACCGAACTCTGGCGGCTGCTTGGAGAAAGCGGCTTTCGATTCCTTTCATCATGGTCGCAGGGAGCGTTGGCAAAACAACGACTAAGGAACTTTTAAGCGCGGTCCTTCGCGGTCGTTTCCGTTCAGTCGCTTCCACCGTCGGCTCCCAGAACGGATTCATCGGAATCCCGATGACGATTCTCTCGCTTCCTCTCACGACCGATATTGCGGTGATCGAAGTGGGGATCGACGAACCTCATACGATGGCTGGACACGTAAACCTCGTCGAACCGACCCACTCACTTTTAACGGCGATCGGGCCTGAACACCTCGAAAAGCTCATCGACTTAGAAACGGTCGCGCGCGAGGAAGCGATCGCTCTCCAAATTCCTGCTAAAAATGGTGCGACCGTCGTGGTTCGACTCGATGACCCTTGGATCTCGAAAATCGCGGACACGCTTCCAACGGGTGCGAACGTCTGGAGCTGTATTCTCCATACCGGAGCAGAATCAGTCGCAGGGTCCGAAAAATCACTCCTGGATAAAATGGTGCGTGGAACTTATTCCGCAAATAACGATTCCCTCACGGTCACGCTATCGAATGGTTCGGGATTTACCCTCGCACTCCCCGTCCCAGGTGCTCATAATGCCGGTAATCTTTTAGTCGCCGTTACGTTAGCGCTCTCACTCGGACTCACGCCGATTGAGATCCAGCGAGGCTTAGGAACTTTTCAGGGAGCTTACGGCAGATCAGAACTTCGAATTCTCCCAGGTCCCACCCCTGTTCTCTGCGATTATTATAATGCGAACCCAAGCTCGGTCGTCGCTGGACTCGAACTCCTCTCGAATACGGCTCTAAAAAATCTTTCGCGCCGAAAAATTGTGGTCTTAGGCGATATGCTCGAACTCGGTACAAAAGAGGAAGGATTTCACCGTGGGATCGCGCCTCATGTAGGATCGACTGGGATCACTCATCTCTATCTTTACGGTGAACGGATGAAGTGGCTTGCGGATGAGATGAAAAAAACATTGAGTGGAATTCCTACCCACCATTTTTCTACTCATGCTGAACTCGCTCAGGCTCTGATCTCTGAAGTTCGTGCGGGTGATGCGATTCTTATTAAGGGATCACGCGGAATGAAAATGGAAGAGGTTTGGAAAACGGTGGAACCGAAACTGATCGAAGCAGCGACTGTTACGGGGGGCGCCTCGTGAAGCAAGTTGCAGCGAAGCGTGCAGAGATCCTTTCGCCTACAGACGAAAACATCCGAAGAGCGGCGCTGGCTCTGAAACAAGGGGGTATCGTTGCGATGCCTACCGAAACCGTTTATGGACTTGCGGGAAGTGCATTCGAAGCCGAAGCGCTATCGAAAATTTTTCTAACGAAAGAGCGCCCCACTTTCGATCCACTCATCGTTCATGTCGCGCTTGAAAATCACACCCTTGCAGATCTCATGCGCGAGCAGCTGATTTATCCCCACGATTTAAGTGATATCGCCGTAAAACGGATCGACCGGCTCATTCGTACTTTCTGGCCAGGCCCCCTTACTCTCGTTCTTCCTAAGGGGGATCTCGTACCGGATCTCGCCACTTCGGGAATGGAAACCGTCGCGATCCGCGCTCCGAAACACCCGGTCGCTCGGAAACTCATTCAAGCCTTCGGGCTCAGCCTCTGCGCACCTAGCGCAAATCGATTTGGGCGCATTAGTCCTACTTCAGCCCAGGATGTGATGGAAGAACTCGGGGACCGGATCGAGATTATTTTAGACGGGGGAACGTGCGAGATTGGGATCGAGTCGACAATTCTTCGCGTGACCGAAGAAGGCGATCTTTTTCTCCTTCGTCCTGGTGTGATTTCGAAAGAGATGATTACGGCGGCTGTTTCTGCCCGTGTGGCGCACGCGTCGGAGATGCCAGCTCGCGAGGGTGAAGCACAGAGTGCGCCTGGAATGCTTGCGTCTCACTATTCGCCTAAGAAACTTCTTAAAATTCTACCCACTTTAGTTTCTCAGATGATGACTCCTCCCCCGCTCGGTACTCTCGCTTCGGGAGAGACACCGAAAAAAATCGGACTCCTACTCGTCAGTGGAAACGCAAAACTAGCATCAGAAACTCTATCTGAGATTTTAGAACTTCCGGTCGTTGCTGAATCACTCTCCGAAAAAGGCGACTGGAGTGAGGCAGCACAGACTCTTTTCCAGAAACTGAGAAAACTCGATGCAAGCGACGCTGATCTTTTAGTGACTGAACCGATTCATTTCGAAGATCCGTCTTTAGGCCAGAATGCGGGGATCGCTTACGCGATTGCTGATCGACTCACACGCGCGGCCGGTCCTAAACACTAAGCTCGAGCTTCCGAATCTCCCGAAACCAAGCCCATCCCGTACCGACTGCGACGGTTGCCAGTCCTGCCGCAAGTCCGATCCACACTCCGTAGACTTCCATTTTCAGGGTAAAACCGAGAATAAGTCCGAGTGGAAGTCCGATGAGCCAGTGCCCGACGCCATTTGCGACTGCTGCGGTAACGGTATTACCAAGTCCGCGAAGTGCGCCGGTCGCGATCACCTGGACGCCGTCAGCGATTTGGAAAAGGGCCGCGACGAAGAGAAGGCGCTTTGCTGACTCGATCACTTCTGGGCCTGGAGAATAAATACTAAGAGCGCCGTCTGCGAAAAGTATCAGAAGTGATGATGAACAAACCGCGAAGAGGAGTCCCAGGAGAAGTGCGGAGTTTCCTGTTCGCCGTGCGCCAGGGATATCTCGAGCACCGAGCGACTGGCCGACGAGTGAGGCGGCGGCTGAACCGATTCCGAGTGGGACCATAAAAAGGACTGAAGCCGTATTTAATACCAGCTGGTGTGCAGCGAGATTTACTGGGGTGAACTTAGCTGCAAGCGCGGTCGAAAGGGAGAAGACTCCGACTTCGAGGAGCATCTGTGCGGAAGCGGGAAGACCGAGCTTGAAGATGCTTTTAAAATAATCGAGCTGGAATTGATAAGACCGGGCGTAGCGCAGACGGGCTTCATGCAGAAAGATGTAGCCCAGAATAAGGCCCGCCATTGCTACCCGGCTAATTACGGTCGCGTAGGCCAGCCCCTCAAACCCATAATTCGGGAAGCCGAATCGTCCTTCGATCAGCGCCGCGCAGAGAAAATAGTTCAGTAAGTTAGTGAAAATCAGAATGATGAACGTCGGAATGGCTATACTCTGAGCTTGTAGAAATGATTTACCCGCAGTGAAAAGAAAAACGGGGAGAAAACTAATGGCCGTCATGAGAAGATACGTTCGGGCATAAGGGACGACTTCGGCATTTAACCCGAACTGATCAAGCCACAGTGCAAGGAAAGATGCTATAAGTGTCGCGGGAATTGCGATCCAGAATGAAACGTAGATACCCTGGATAAAGATCGCAAAAGCTTTAGATCGATCCCCCGCCCCGACCGCATGGGAGATCGGATAATCGAGGCCGAAGAGAAGTCCGATTCCTATCGTCATGATCCAGCTAAAGATCGAGTTTCCTAAACCCAAGCCTCCGAGCGGGGCCGCGCCTAGCTTTCCGACGAAAAGCATATCGACAATCCCCATGAGCATAATGCCTAGGAACATGGCGGAGCTCGGGAGTGCGAGTTTTAGGAGATTTTTCAAATTACTTAGCGAACAGGAGGATTCGCAACCCAGCGGACCATCTGAATAGCCATAGCGAGATCTGACTCGGTGCCATCGGCATCTTCAAGCGTCGGATTAAAACGCCAATGATACGGCGCTTCGGGGTGATAACCCGTTACAAATACTCTTCCGCGACCAAACTGGCTTCGAATACCCGCAGCTTGTCGCGTTTGTGAATAAACACTCACAACTTCCGTATTAGAATTTCCGTAGAGTTTGGAGTTTTGGTTTAATTTAAAATACGCTCCACCTTCCCAAAAAACGTGGTGGCGTTTACCGTCGAGCCAGGAAACGTTTACGATCGAAGGGTATTCAAAATCAGCTACTTCAGCATCGCCTGCGATTAAGCCCAGACGGTTTTGCCCCTCTTTATCGTAAGGGGTCATGGCGTAAAATCCACCCGCACAAAACCCAACGTACCCGCCTCCGTCCGAAACAAATCGGCGGATCAGGTTCTTCATCGTTTTAGTCATATGTTCAGCAACCATGCTGGCATTTCCGCCTGGCTGAATATAGACGGCCGCTTCCTGGAATAAACCTGCATCCTTAGTGTTCGGGGATACAAACTCAACATCAAATCCTGCTCGATCGGCCACAGCAGCGGCCGCATCAGCACAGTTTCCTTCGCGCGCAGGGCATGCACCCGGACCCTTATAGACTAAAGCTAAGGGTCTAGACTGGGCGTGGGCAGAAGCAAATGTTAGAGAAACCAGTAAAAATAAGCCAAAACCACGCGTCGTATTTTTCATTTCTTATTAAGTTCTCCGTCTGTGACTCGATGTCAGGATAGTCGATCAAAGACCTATAATAGCGCCCTGTTTCTTTAGTATGAGATTTAGGAATTCTTCGCAAGGAAAAATCCGTCAAGCAACTGACTCTGAATTTTAGTTTTTGGTTTGGAAAAGCCATTTAGCGTTTAAGTCCACTTTGAATCGTACCGATTAAAAAGTACCTGTGGTTCACTTAAGCATCCGAACTCTCATTCTCGTAACGATCCTTACCCTTGGATCCGTTTTCTCTTTTGCGGAAGAGAAACCACGCAAGATTTCTCAAGCAAAATCGGCGTTTGAAGTCTGGACAGAGATGACCCGTTCTTCTCTCACCTTCGAACCGATCGAGTTCCAAATCTCACCTACCGCCGGAGCCGTTTCGTTCGGT